>CALWYB010000132.1 GCA_944385665.1 uncultured Oscillospiraceae bacterium | reverse complement strand
GCGGCGAGCTTTTCGTTAAACTCGTCCTCGCTGATACCGACCCAATTCAAAGCGTCGGCGAGGGCCCCGGTCACTGTGCCGACCTTTGCCGTCTCGTTCGCCGCCTCAATGAGCGAGTTTATCGGGAGCGCGTCGCCAAACGTGCCGGATACTCCGGCGGCAATATCGCCCCACGTTGCAACGTCCTTTTCGGAGGTCGCGAGCTGTGCGAGGAGTTGTGCCGCCTCCGTCGCCGTGTCGGTGTCCCCGAGCACGGCATAAAGGGAACGATACGCCTCCGTCGCCGTGTCCGTGGAGTATCCCGCCGCCGTGAACGCGGTATTTAACCGCCCCTGTGCGGCCCGGTATTCCTCCGTAGACTCCGCGAGGCTGAGGAGCACGCCCACCCCGGCGACCGCCGCCGCGCCGACCGCCGCAAGCGCGGTCGCGGCGGCTTTTGCCCCGGTCACGAGTCCGCCCTTGAGCTTTTCGCCGAAAGAGTCGGTCTCTTTACTCGCGTCCTTGACCTCTTTCCCGTATTCGTCGATAGACTCGGCGCACCCGTCCGTAGAACTCCGGGCCTCGTCGAGATAGCGGTTATTGTCGTCGATTTCCCGCCCCAACGCATTTAGTGCGGTCTCCGTGCTGTTTAGTTGCGACTGATAGGAGTTTGTTTTCCTCGTAGCCTCGTCATAGTGCTTTTGAGCCTCTGCGAGTTCGTCGTTCGCGGCCTTAAGCGCCGCCTCAAGTTTTTCCTGCTCGGCGATCGTATCCCCTGTCTCGTTTGCAAGCGAGTCGAGGGCCTCTTTACACTTACTTACGTTTTCCTGTGCCCGCTCGACTCTATCGGCGTATGCCTGTTGAATGTCGCGGGCCTTTGATACGACTTCGTTTAGGGTCTTGAGCTTTTTTTCCTGCTCCTCGTACATTTTGGAGAGGGTCTCGCCTTTGGCCTCCAATGCCTCGAGGCTGTTTGCCTGTCCTGCAAACTGCGACTCTGTTAGCTTTAGCTCCGATTTCAGCGTTGCGAGGGTCGAGTTAATCGTCTTTATGGAGCTTTTATACTGCTCCTCGCCTTGGATAGCGAGTTTCGTTGATACGGTGCGTGTTGCCATTACTCGCCCTCCGTCCTGTAATTAAAATTTACAAAATACTTGTCTTTCGCACATTTTCGCGTATAATGAGAAATAGCCAACGAAAAACGGAGTAGGGGGTCTCTCTATGAAAAAATTAAAGGTCTGGCAAATCGTCTTGCTCGTGATTTTTTACCCGGTCGGTATCTGCGTCCTCATTTACCGGCTATGGAAAAAGAAGAAAATCAAGTCGGAAATGGAGGAGGCTATCCGCGTCCGCCGGGAGGCAAAAGAGCGCGAGGAGAACGAAAGACGGGCCCGTATAAAAGCCGAGCTCTCCTCCCGCGAGGAAATCCCCTTTAAGGTCGTCGGCGTTACCTTCAAAAACGAGGACGGTCGCTCCCGGCAATCCATTTTGCGAAAGCTGAAATGGGGAGACCCTCCATTTGATGGGGACGACATAGAGATAACGATAGAACGCGGTGAGTTCGAGGGTAGTCCCGCTTTCCCGATTTTCGTAAATGGTCAGCAAATCGGGAATATCGGTAAAGACGACATACCGTTTTTCCTTGACCGCTGGCGCGACTATATCGGCGTGATTTCCGCCGACGTTTCCGGGGGCGGTACAGACTCCGAGGGCCGCTCCATGAAGTACGGAGCAATCGTGAAATGCCTTTTCCGCAAGGCTGAACAAGCGTAATCCGATAAGAGCCGGGAGACCCCGGCTCTTTCTTTATTCCGTTTCCCGTTTACCGTGGTCGCGGAGGTACAGCTCCCAAAGGTCGAAAAGCTCGCCGGGAGGCATAAAGAGCGCCTCCGTTACCGATATTCCGCACCGTGCGGCTATGCGGTAGTATTCCGCCCGCTTGATGGTGTTTTTTTTTGACGGAGTTCCTCGAGGCCCTCGTCGTATTCGTCGTCCTCGGCGCTCTTGACCTCCCGCCCGTACCCGAGCGTTACGGCCTTGATAACCGCGTTCTTGAGGTCGACGATTTCATAGGTCGGCACGAGGAGCCGGAACGTATCCGCGTCCGGTATCTCTCCCGGCGCGTATCCTAACCGGCGGCGAATGAGCTCGCCCCGCTCCGCCATGAACGCGGCGGCGGTGCAAGCCGCGTCGAACCCCTCGCGGGTGTCCTGCTCGATTTGCTCGAGGAGGAGCTTTGTACCGCCGAACGTGTCCCGTATCTGAAACATAGCCTCTCCGTCGAGGACGAGGTAATAGGCCGTCCCCTCGACGGTGAATTTTGCCGCTTTCATGTGTCAAAGCCTCCAATCGGCAAAGCGGGAGGCGGTTTCTTACGCCGCCTCCCGTTTTGTTATCAGCCGCCGCCGGGGGCGGTATATCCTAGTTTTTCGTCGCACCACGCGATAACGTCCGCCTCACTGTCGAACTCCTTACGGATACGCCATGCGCCGGAATTGCAACGGAACACGGTAAAGGTGGTCGTGGACGTACCGAACGTGATAGAGCTCCCCTTTGTCGCCGCGCTGTCGTTGCCGAGAATAGCGTTCACAAGGGGATGGAAAACGCCCTGATAGACGCGCACGCCGTTTCGGATAAGCACCTTGTAATAGGCAAGACCGCCGCGCGGCGCTACGTCGCTGTCGGAGTCCGTGAGCTCCTCCTCGAGCTCGTCCAGCGTGGCCCCATGCAAGGCCGCGTGAACCTCCGCCGTCTTGTCGTCCGTCTGCAATTCCAGCGAGCCGGACGCGAACATATCAATTTTCTCCGCGAGCGCGTCGTCGCCGTAGAGCTCGCCGGAGGCGTTGGTAACGGTGAGGTTAGCCGCCACGAGCTTACCAATCGTTACGACGCTCTCGAAATTGTAGGTCGGGAGCGCGTTGTCCGGCGTGGTAGCCACGGGCGCGAACCTCGGCCTCTTTGCTCCAAACTGCGCCATATAGATTTACCTCCTCATAGGTTTTTACTCTTGAGAAATCGGTCGTACACGCCCGCCGCCGCTTCGACGGCGGAGTCGGCCTTTTTCTCGTTTGCCGTGTTGATGAACGGTCGCCCCGGCTGGCCCGCTTTCCCGAACTCATTCACAAAGGCGACCTCTGCCACGCGCCGGGGGTTTCCGTCCCGCCGCGTGCCTCTTGGATATACATAGATAGCTGGCTCCCCGTCTTTAGTCTGGCGGAGCTTTTTGTCGTAGGTGATGCTCTGCGCCGTCGTGCCGGTGTCGTAAACGCCCATAGCCCGCGCCTCTTGCGCCTGTGCCGGGGCGATAATCTCGGCCTCTGCCGTGAGCATTTCGAGGAGCACCGCGTCGGGTATCTCCGCGATAGCGCCCATGTCCGAGAGGAGTTCGTCGAGCCCGCTCGTATTGAGTTCCGCCATAGCTATACCGCCTCCGCGTCCTCGCACTCGAAAACGTAGTGTTGCCCGTTCGCGTCCGAGGCCGGAGTGATAGACGGCCTCGTGAACCCGGCGGCAACGATACGGCGGGTGATTTCCCGCCGTGTCGCCCGTGTGTTCTTCTCGTGCGGGGCGAAATAGTGAACTTGCACGAGGGCCCGGTAATGGCCCGCGTCGTCGTCCCCGAAATCGTCGGGTATCTCCGTATAGTTGAACGTGATATACTCCGCGTCGTCGCCCTTGTAGGTGTTCGCGGCGGCGGGGGAGTTCATGAGCCCGTCGAAAGCCTCGACGAGCCGCGCCTCGATACTCATTTCTCCGCCTCCTTGAACTCCGAGCACTCGAGCTCGTACATTTCCCGCGCCTCCGTATAGGCCCGCTCGACCTTGTACCGCGTGCCATTCCAGACAAGGCGCTCTTGCCCGGCATAGTCGGCGGCGCGGAGCTTGACCGCGATAGCGAGGGTAACTCCGATTTGCTTTGCGGCGTAGAACTCGGAGCGCCGCACCGATTGAACGTCGGCGAAAACCTCCGTCTCCTCGACGGCCTCTTTCGGGTATCCCTCCTCGTCTGCGCCGTGGGTGACGGCCTCAAGCGTCACCGTATCCCGCCAATACATGAGCTATCCCTCCTCCGGCTCTGGCTCCTCCGCCGCGATATATGCGTCCGATAGGGTGAGCCCGTTCCGCTGTTCCTTGTACGAGGCCCGGTATTTCTCCGAGTCCTCGTTATCGAGCCCGAACTCGGCCTTTACATAGGTCGCGACCGCCCGCAAGATAAGCGGGTCGGTCTCGTCCTGCGCCTTGACCTCAAGAACGCCGCCGAGCACAAGGTCGGCTCGGGCGGCGTTAATGAGGTCTTTCAATTCTGGGTCGAACGCGGTCGAGGTAATTCTCATGTACTGCCGGATACTCGTCAAATACGAGTCTCCGATAGCCATTTAGAGCCCTCCCTTACGCGCCGGCCTTTGCCAGATGGACGAACGCGCCGAGACCGGCGGCGGGCTTGCTGTCGAACACGCAAGAGCCGAGGAAGTCGATAGAGTTCGTCGCGAGGCCGGAGTGCTCGCTCTTGACGACGGTAATATCCTGCGAGTAGTTGCCGATGATATAGGAGAAGTCGCCGAGATACGCCTCGTCTGCGGGCACGGAGCCGGTGAAATAGACCTCGTTACCCATGATGTAGTAACGACCGTTCGCGAACTCGATAAGGTTGTTCTTGCTCTTGTTCATCAGCGGGAAGAAGTCGGAGAAGAACGTCGCCTTTCTCATGCACCACACGGCGTTTCTCTCGTAGCCGTCCCCGAGCATACCATACAGGGCGACGACGTTCGCCTCGGAGAGAGAACCGGCGGCGGCAACGGTAATCTGGTCGGTGTTGTCGGTATACGCGCCGCTCGCGCCCTTACCGGCGGTTTTCACGCCGCCCGGCTGGTTGGAGCCCGTGCCGGTGAAGATGTAGTTTTCAATCTTCCGGGCGATAGACTCCGCGATAATCTCGACGACGTAGCTCTCAAAGGCGGAGAGCGCCATTTCGGAGCACGCGCGGGAGGCTTTCACGAGCTTTACGATTTCGTAGCCGGTCAGGTTTACGGACGCGAGGGAGTCGCCCGCCGGAGTGATAGCCGCGTTCTCGGTGTGGAGAGCCGCGTCGTCGTTCGTCCCCTCAACGGCAAATTTCATATTGCCGGGAACGTGGAAGATACGGCACCGCTCGAGGATGGGCGCGACCTCGTACATTTTCTTGATGATTTGATTTGCGGTCGTCTCCGGGATAATGGGGAGGCCGGAGTTTGCGGCGGTGCTGTATGCTCTCTGTTCCGCGTCGGTCAGCGGCTTACCCTGCAAGGTTTTCAGCCATGCGGAACGGTAGAGCTTTTCGTCTACCTCCTCGGAGCGGCTCTCGGGAGTGTTCACGCTCACGGGATTAGCGACCGCCGCGCCGCTGTTGAGCATACGCTCGATGTTCTGCCGACGCTCGAGGCCCTCGGCCTCCTCGTTCAGCTCGCGGAGCTCTTTCTCGAGAGCGTCCATATCCGCCTTGTCGTCTTTCTCGATGATGGAGCGGATTTCGGCCTTGCGAGCGCGGATTTCTGCGAGTCTTTTCTCGATGTTCATTTCGTTACCTCCATAATTTTTGTCAATAGGTGAGTGCTATCAGCCTCTTACGCCGCCGGGCTTGCTCCAAAGCCGCAAGCTCTTTCTCGTGCTCCACCGCGAAAAAGCTCCGCGCCGCAATCGAGGTCTCGTTATAGGCGGGAATATCCACCGCCGAAACGTCGTACAGTTTCTTGACCTTTGTAATTGTCCGCGTGTGCGTGGTGCTGTCGTACTTCGACTCCCGCACGGTGAACGAAAAGGACATTTTATCCACATAGCCGCCGTCGATTTCCTCGTACAGCTCCCGCCCGGCGCTCGTGCCGCCGAGATTTGCCTCAATATCGACCCCGCGCTCGTTAATGTCGAGGGCGAGCGTCTTGTTTCGGAGCCGGGCGACCACTTTCCCGGCGTGGTTGTAGTTCATAATCACGTCGGAGAGGTCGCACTCGTCGAAAGCGTGCCGGTCGATAACCTCGCAATACTTGATACCGTCATACTCAGCGATAACGGTCGGCGTGTCGAACACGACCGCCGTACCCTTTACGCGGTACTCCTCGGAGCCCTCCTCGCGGTGGACGAGGGAGAAGTCCTGCAAGGCGCGGTATTCGCGCCCCTCTTTGATGTTCATTTCTGGCCCTCCTCTCCGCCGCCCTCCGGCGGCTCGTTTCCCTCCGGGTCGCCCTCCGGCGGCTCCGGGTCTTTCTCCGGCGGCGGGTCGGTCTCCGCGCCGGTTTGGTATTTGTCCGCGAGCTCGGCGTTTACCATGTTCAAGGTCTGCACCCGCCGGGCCCCCTCCTCGCCGCCGATGGTCGGCATATCAAACATGGTGAGGATTTGGTCGAGCGTCGCCGCGCCGATTTCCGTCAAGAACTTCGCCGCGCTCACCTTGTCGGAGAGCGTCGCGAACTGTATCGAGTTGGTAGAGAACACGACCCGGTTTCCGTGCCCGAACTCCCGTTCTGAAAAGATACAATTCGAGAACGCTTGCGTCAGCTTGCGGAAAAACGGAGCTATCTCGCCGTTATAAAATGCCGACTCCTCCGCCGCCGTCGCGGTGTTCTCGACGATAGGTTTCGACACGCCGAAATAGTCGTAAATCTCCTCTTTGATGTAATTTAACTGCGTCGAGGGGATAGGGGTCGTTTTGTCCTGTATCGGCGTGTAGTCGTACTTTGCGTCGGTCACGATAACGCCCGCTCCGTTGTTCTCCATGCGGAGGTTGTCCCGGATAAAGTCGTCGCGGCGCTTGTTCAAGTCCTCCGTTTTGACTGCGTTCGAGACCTTGAGCACGCCCCGGATGATAGCGACGAGCTCCGCGAATTTGCTCATAGACTGATTGAACGTGTTCGCCGTCTTGAGCACGGTCTCGAGTGGCTTGTTATTGTCCCCGAAAATATCGTTTTCGAGGAAATGCCGCCGGATATGGATAAGCCGGGAATACTCGCAGATGTACGAGGAGCCGGTCGCGAAACGGAACCGGCAATACATAACGCCCATGTACTCGAGGAGCTCGAAATACTGCGCGTTGATAGGGTAAATCTCGACGAGCCGGTTTGCCGAGTCGAAAATCGGGTACGCTATCGCGTTGTTATAGACCTTGTATTGAGCCGCGAGCTTGTAGTAAAACTCGGAGGCGGTCATATACCTGTTAGGCCGGAATTGCAATACCCGGTCTAAATAGTCGTGTACCGCCGTCGTTGTCTCCTCCGTCTGCCGGACGTGCCGGGGCTGTGCCGTGGATACCCGGCGGGCGAAAGCGTCCACCGCCGAGCGCACGGTATTTATGTCCCATGCGTTGCCCGAGTAGGGGATAAAGGTCGACTCCCACGAGCTCAAGAGCTTATAGGCCGAGTAATTCTTGTTGTCGTCCCGTTTCTTCCCGAAAATCGTCTCGAAAAGACTTCGTTTTTCTCTCATGCTGTCACCCCACAAGATACATATAGTCCTCGTTATCCCGGACGTAGATAACCCACGCATTGAGGAGAGATACCGCGCCGTCAATCCTGCGCCTGTCCGAGACCTTGACCGGCTGTATGTTGTTTACCCCGCTCTTTTTGACCGCTGTATTTGAGAGGCACCACACGAGCACGGGATTTCGGTTGTAGTTGACCTTTTTGTCGGCAAAGGCCGCGCCCATTTCCCGCATAGGTTGAGACCATGTAAAAGGCCCCTGCGCGACTGCCCGCATATCAAAGCCGTTTGACTTCATCTCGTCGACCCAATACCCGGCGAGGGCCCGGTCGTATCCCACCGCGAAAGCGTCTATCTTGAACTCGTCGCGCATTTGGCAAAACCACGCCGTCACCGCCGAGTAGTCGACGCGGGCCCCGTCGCATATCGTGAGGAGCTCCCGCTCCGCCCATATCTTGTAGGGGGCCTCTTGCGTGTTGTGCTCGTCGAGTTGGTCTATCCGCTTTTGCGGTATGAAATAGTGCTGTAACACATAGACGGTATCGTCCTCCCGGCTCCGGCGAATGAGGAGCGTCGCGCACGTTAGGTCGGTCGTCGCGGAGAGGTCGCACCCGCCGATAGCGTAGGTGTTATATACGTCCTGCATGGTAAAGGTCGCGTCGTTCTTGATGTCCTCGAACGAGAGCCATACCGACGCGGAGGTCTCCGGGACGTTGAAGTCCTTGCAAAGCACGCCCGGCAAGTCCTCGGGGTTTTTCTTCGCCCGCTCCACAAAGGCCGCGAGGGTCGCGTACTGCTTTATCGTCCCGAGGCCGGGGTTTGCCTTTATCCACGCTTGCGGGTCTGTCCATTCGGCCCGCGCGTCCAGCTCGTAGAGCACGGGGAGGAAAGTATCCTCCGTTACCTTGCCGTCGGCTATGTCGCACGCGAGGCCGTACAGGTTGTCGAAAACGGACTCGCGCACCGTCCCGCTCGTGGTAATCATGATAACGAGGGGTTGCCGCCGCGAGCTCGTCGACTGTTTCATGACTTCGTAGAGGTTGCGGTCTCGTATCGCGTGGAGCTCGTCGATAATGACGGCGTGCGAGTTGAGGCCGTCGAGGGTATTCGAGTCTGAGGCGAGCGCCTCGAACGTGGAGGCCGTCGCCGGAAAGTAAATATCGTTCCGGCGTTTCTTGATGATGGCCCGGAGTTCGGGGCTCTGCTTGACCATGTTCACGGCCTCGGTGAGTGTTTTCCGAGCTTGGTCTTTCTTCGTGGCGACGGAGTATATCTCCGCCGCGCCCTCGTAGTCGGCGACGAGCATATACAGCGCGAGCGCCGCGAGGAGGGTAGACTTGCCGTTTTTCCGTCCCACCAAAAAGAGCGTCTCTCGAAAGCGCCGATACCCGGTCGATTTCAAGAGCCACCCGAAAAGAGTCTGTATAAATGCCTTTTGGAAAAGCTCGAGGCGTAGAGGGGCCCCGAGCGTGCCTTGTGACTGTTTGCAAAACCGCTCGATGAAGATAATCGGGCGCTCGCCGGTCTCCTCGTCGAAATAATACGGGGAGTCGGCGGCAGGGGAGTCCATTTCCGCCATGAGCCGCCCGTAAACCGCCTTTACCCGGCGGCTCGTGACGATTTCGCCGCTCTCGATTTTCCGCCAATACTCGCGGACATAGTTCACGGCTTACCCGTCCCTTTCGGCTTTGTGATAAAGCTCATGAGCTCGTCTCCGGCGCTCTTTTTCTCCGGCTCCGGGAGGAGTCCGATAAGCTGATTTGTGAGCGCGGTAAAGGATTTTATCGTCGTGTTATACGACTTCAAGGCGGGATTTTCGCGGCGGAACTGCTGTTTTCCTTGTGTGAAATCCTCCAAAATGGCCCCGTTATTGAGCTCCTCGACGAGCCGCTCGAGCGTTACGGTCGTCACGGAAAACTGGTAAATCAGCGCGTCGACGAACTGCCGTTTTTCTTTCGGGATTTCCCGGAATAATACCTTTATACGGCGCTCGACTTTTTTTGTCTTTTCTTCGACCGTCATGTCCTCGTATTTCTTGCTAACTTTTGCCATTTCGGAGCCTCCTTTTCTGCCGCCCCTCCCGGCTTGACCCCCCCCTTATGTGCGCGACCGGGGCGGTTCTAAACAGGGTTGAGGCGCGGTTACGAGCGGCGGGTATTTTTCGGGGAGACCGGGGGGAGGTCTAATAAAATTCGTCGTCTACCGCCGGTTTCGGCATGAGCCCCGCCTCGACGACGTTCCCGTATTCATCGAACGCGAGCCCCTCCGCGAGCGGAGGCTTTACTCCGTGCGCGATTGCATGACACGCGCGGCAAAGCGTCTCGAGGTTGTCCGCGTTGAGAGAAATCATAGGGTCGTCTATGTTCTGCGGCGTGAGCTCCCGCTTGTGGTGTACGATAACCCCCGGCGCACCGCACCGCACGCATAGGCCCGCGTCCCGCCTGAGGATATAGGCCCGCGTCCTGCGCCATGCCGGAGACTCGTAGAAAGCCTTTGCAAATGCCCGCATACTCTGTCCCTCCATGAGTGCAAAGAGAACGCCCCGCACGGTCTCGAACGGCCCCACGCATAAAGCGCAAGGTCTCGACCATGTAGGGCGCACGGCGGCGAGGGTTGTATTCCGCCTCTCTTTACGGGTACATGATACCACGGGAAAAACGCAAGTTTCCATGTACTCTTTTTTTAGTTCGCGATAATACGCTCGAATACGCTATACAGACGGGAGAGCCGCCGCTCCGAAATAGAGCAAGGCAAAGCGGGCGACGGCTGTATTTCGCAAGTCGTAGACGCTCCGGGTCGAGGCATAGCTCACGGCCCCGGCTATCTCCTCTTTGCTCTTGTGCTCGATGTACCAAAGGCGGATAATATCCCGCTCCTCCGGCTCGAGCTGTCCGATAACCCGGTCTATCTCCGCGATAGCCTCCTCCGTGCGCTGTATCTCCCGCGCTACCTCCGCGAGCTCAAGGCACGCCGAAAGAGCGTCGTTTACCGCGCCGACGCTTGCATAGGGCTTTGAGAAGTCCGGCGACGGATACCCCGCCGGGCCGCTTTGTGCGATAATCCGCGCTCTCCTCCGCTCGAGGTTTTCGAGGGCTGTTTCGAGCACGCCTCGCGAGCGGAGCGTTTTCTCCGCCGCGTCGAAATAATTTATCATGCCTTTTTCCCTCCATGCCGGTACGGTCTCCCGAGGTTGTAGGCGTGCTTTGCCTCGAGCACGGCCTCCACGTCTACGCCCATATACGCGAGATAGTCTAAAATCCTCATGATAGCGTCGCAAAGCTCCACGGCGAGGCCCTCCGGCTTGCAAGTGCGCTCGTTTTCCGGCTTGTCGCACGTCTCCTCGAACTCGCATACTGCGCCCGGTATCCCGCAACACCCGTAAATGAGCGGGTTTCCCTCCCGGTACTCCGCGAGCGCCTCGGAAATCTCCGAGTGAATGAGCGCGGCGACCGCCTGGAACTCGATAGGGTTGTCGTACCAGCCGTGCGCGACCGCGTTCTCATGCACCGCCCGCGCGTATTCGTTGAGTTTCATTTTCGAGCCCTCCGTTTCCGTTTCGGTTTGATAAATACCCCGTCTTTGCGGTAGTATCTCGCGATTATGTAATATCCGCCGTTCACGTCGTTGTGGAAAGCTCCGGCCTCTGAGAGAAAATACCCCGGATAGAGCTTTTCAAACTCCGCGTTGTTCGTCGTGTCCTGCGTGAGCTCCCGAGCGCGGCGGGCGGAGATATGCCCGTCCCGCGTTTTCGGCTCCGGGTCGACGAGGTTTTTCGAGGCGTTCCACGCCTTACCCCCGACCGGGCTTTTCACGATGTAATTTCCGAGACCGGCGAGGCCGTTCTCCGTGAACTGCAAGCGGCGGGAGTTGGCATAGCCGAGCCCCCAAAGGCTTTCTAAAACGTCCCGGTCGATACCCCCGTTCAGCGTTACATGGTGGTGATACCGCCCGCCCTGTTTCCCGCGCTCCGTCACCGCGATATATTTCAGCGGCTCGAGGCCGTTCTTTTTCCGATACCGGCGTACCCGGCGGAGGAAATTCGCGAGCTCCCGTTTCGCGGCCTCGTCGTCCTCCGGCTGTTCCGCATACGTCAAGTGCAATTCTAAATCCTCCGGCGTAAAGTTGGCATGGAGGAGCCGGACGAGCTTTTCCTCCCTGTGCCGCTGATTGAGTTTCTTTTGTGCGGCTGAGGTCGGCTTTCCTTTCCGGCCCCGAGAGCCTCGCTTTCCCGAGCTATAAACCGGGAAAATGAACACGTCGAGGTATTCCCCGCAATAATACCGCTTTTCCCGATAGACTGTCCTCATGCTGTACCCTCCGAGCGTTACCCGTTGCGAGGGAGGAGGGCGCATAGACCGCCCCCTCCCTCCTCCCTCGCGCTCCCTCCTCCCTCGGCGGCGGTGTGTGCTCGCTTTTGGAGGAGAGAGCGGGAGAGCGGAGGCTCCCTCTCTTGGTCGGTTAGATAATATTCCATACGAGCCCGAATAAGCGCCCTCGCGCTTTTCGTTTTCGCCCTTGCCACCGCTCCCGGAGTGTGGTATTATAATATAGGTATAAGTAATCACCTTTCGGGGCGGTTACGCCTCCGACGCTCCCTCAAGCGTCGGAGGCTTTCTTTTTTTCCTCGGCGGCGTTCTTCAAATACCGCCGGATGTGCTCGCACATAGACCGCGACGCGCATTTTACCACGCTTTCCACGACGACCGGCTCCCCGCCGCCGTAAAGTATGGAGGTCTCCGATACCGCGTTGAAGTTCGGGCACTCGTGGCACATTTCCTCTACCTCTAAAGTTATCATCTTGAGACCCCCGCTCTATCTCCGGCGAAATCTGTCCGCCGCCGGGCACGTTTTCCAGTGAGGCACAAAGCCCACGGCGCACGCCGGGCCCTCCTCCTCTGGCAAGGCCCGCCGCCCGGCGACGACCTCGCCCTCGTCAGTGATAAACCGCTCCCGGCCTCCGTCCTCCTCGACGATGAAAACCGGCTCCGGGTCTACCGGCATTGACCGGCCCGCCGTCGTGCGTATCCACTCGATAGAGGCCCCGCACCCTCTGCAAAGGCTCATACCTTGCCCTCCTCTCTGTCCTCCGGGATAGGAGTAAAGCACTCGCAACGGAGGACGCGCTCTTTCTCGTATGCCTGTATAGGACTCGGGAGGCCCGCGTCGTGCCGCTCTATGCACGGGACGCAATAATCGCCGTCCCTGTGCTTGCGTGGGTCGTGTATCTCCCGAATGTTGTCGCACTTCCGGCAATCGAACTCGTACCGCCATTTCGGGAGCTTTGATTTCCTGCGGCGTATCATGAGCTTTCCCTCCTTTTTCGAGTATCCCTCCCCGGCATTGAGCCGGGGAGGGTTTTAATTCCGAATTTTAGAGGTCAAAGCCCGGCGCGAACCCGAGCGAAGCGTACGCGTAGTAGCCGTTGACTGTGCCGTCGGTGTTCACAATCACGAAAGTGTTGGAGTTGCCCGCATGCGGGGAACGGAGCCAATACGGATAAGTCCCGTAGCCCTCGACCTCTTTCACCCGGCCCCGCTCCGTCTTGAAAATCTCGAGTTGCTCGCTGTCCGGCTCCTCAGCCCAAAAACCCGACTCGGAGGGGCCGAAAAGGTCGGTCGCCGACGGCACCCAAAGCGTATCGGCGTAGGCGTGCTCCTCGTCGTCGATAATCTCGACCATGTTCCGGGGTTTCATAGCGTCCCGGAGCCACGCCGGGAAAAGCGGGAGAATGTCCTCGAGGACGTGCCGCCGCCCCTCACTCTTGAGGTAGCCGCCCGCGTTGGTCGGCCTCTTGTTCATGACGTGGAGCTCCTGCAAGCAATCCTTGAGCACGAACCGGGCCCGCCGGTCGCCCACATACCCGCCGCAAACGGCGGTAATGCTTTTCCCGTTCTCGAGCGGGATAACGAGCTCGTCGAACGGCCTCACGAACTCCGGGCCGTTCCCCGCGTCGATAGCCGCTTTCATGTACTCGAAATCGACGGTCTCCGTAACTCTGCGCGTGATGTTCATAACTGTACCCTCCTTAAAAAATTGAGCAAAAGTAATGATTTCCTATAACCGCGACGATACTGTCGTTATAGGGACTCGTGGAAAAGTACACCGTATCGAGGGGGAGGATAGGCTCCTCCGCCGCGAGTGCGGTATAGACGGCCTCGTACTGCGTCTCCGTCGGCTCCGCCGTGTAGAGGTAGGGAGCGGGGGAGAACTGCCATACGTCGCCGTACTTCTGAAATACGACCTCCTCGACCGTATCCGGGAAGTAGTCGGACAAGCACCGATTGAGCGCGACCTCGATAACGGCGACCTGTCCCTCGAACGGCTCGCCCCGCGCCTCGTGATAGGCGAGGCAAGCGAGGGTATAAACGTCCTCGTCGCTGATTTCGATACCGGCGTACCGGGAGACGGCCTCCGACTCCGCCACGGGAGCCAGTGTTACCGGCGGCGCGGCCTCGACGGTCGTTACCGTAGTGAGCGGGAGCGGGTCTATCTCCGGCGGGTCGAGCTTGTCCTCCAGCTCCGTCCATGTATAGGAGGCCGCATAGAGCACAAGGGCGGCGAGGACGGTCAACAATGCGAGCATACCGGCGACCCGCCGCCGGATAGCGCGGACTCTGCGCCTCTGCTGGCGCTGTTCTCTCGCTGTCATGGTGCTGTTTCCTCCTCGTCCTCGGAGGCGAGCTCGATAAACTCGCACTCCCGAGCTATGCTTGTCCACCTTACGCCCCATTTCCGGGCGGCGGCGGTAACGGCCTCGTACCTGTTCCGACCGTTTACCGTAACCTCCCGCCCGTCTTTATGCCGGACGAGGTATAATTTCATGGGCCCGCTCGCGGTCGGTCGGTACTCCGCCGGGCGGCTTTTCTCGTTCTTCATTCCGCGATTTCCCCCTCGATAAGTTGAAAACTCTCCCGTATCCGCTCGCCGCGTGTGCCGACCTCGAACTCGAGGACACAATACCGGCCCTCCGGGTGGATATATACCACCGTGCCCGTGAGCGGGCGGGGCTTGCCCTTTTCGTGCCCGTCCAGTGTTGCCGGGTGGACGGTACGGCGGTCTCCGAGCTTTACCATTTCCCGCCGCCTCCTATTCCTCAAGCTGATAGGAGCGCGTCTCGCTCCGCTCTACCTTGATTTTCTCTTTACTGGTGAGCGAGATTTTCGCTCTACACTGGCCCCGGACGTTCACGACGGCGGAGGTTATGTATCCCCGAGCGATAAGGACGGCTATATCGTTCATGAGCTGGATAGGCTCCGGCGCGTTGATAGGCCGAAAGCCGAGCTCCTCGGCCTCGCTCCCGAAAACCTTTTGTATCCTGTCCTGCGCGTTCTCGATTTTCCGGCGTATGGCCCGCTCCTCCCGAGCGTCATAGCAAGAGCACTCCTCCGAGGCGGCAATATCCGCCGCCTCTTGCGAGTCCCGCTCCCGCTCGAGGTTTACGACCTGTCCGCAATACCGGCACGTCCCGAGGCTGTACCGCTCTCCGCTCATTTGTCGACGACCTCCTCCATGTTGACCTCTCCCGCCGGAGCGGAGGCCGGGGCGGACGGAGCCGCCGCGCCGCCGAGGGATTTCTTGATAGCCTCGGAAATGAGAGCGCCGATAGGAGAGGCGGCGCTATCCGCCGGTGCTGTCTGGCCCGTGGCCTCCGTCCCGCCGACGAACGCCTTTTTGATGGCCTCGGCAAAGAGGGCAACGAACGGGGAGGCCGTGCCCGCCGCCGGAGCCGCCGGTTTCGGTCTGTCCGGGTCGGCCTGTTCCGCAAGGCGTTTCAAGAGGCCCGCTTGCACGATTTCCCCGACGACGGCGCTATATTCGCTCCCTTTGAGGGTACACGAGCGCACGCGGACGGCGAACTCGCCCGACTTAAGGTTGAGCACCACATACGCCCGCTTGTCCTCCGGCGGAGTGAGCGTAGCCTCTCCCGCGTCCGCGATAACCTCCTCCGGGGTCGGAGTCTTATAGCCCGCGTTTCTGAAAACCTCGAGTTGCTCCGGCGCAAGGGCGAATACCTCGCCGCCGAGTTTCTTTGAATAGACCTTTTTCATTTGGAACCCTCCTTGTTATTTTTGAGTCTCGGGCACCATGCCGGGATATACGGGAGAAAATACCTTTGTCCGACCACATACCCCCGGCACGGGCCCGGAGCGTTGCACCGATGCGCGACTTTCCCTTTTGACCACTGTTCCGCGATAACGTCCTCGCACCCCTCGCAAGTGCGGTCATAGTCCGGGCCGCTCATAATTCCACGAGGCCCCCGAACGCCTCTATCGCTCTATCCGTTAGCTCTCTGCGCTTGAGGAGTTTCTCGATTTCTTTCCCGAGCGGCCCCTCCCACCTAACGCGGAGCGTTACGAAATATCGGAGTTCCTGGTTTACTCTTGCTCTTATCTTCAATGCGAAAATCGCCTCGTCTGTGAGTTTCATCTCTAAAGGGTAAACGGCAATTTTCCCGCTCTCTTTGTCTATCTCTCTGCAAAGTGCAATCATACCGCCGCCTCCTTTTGGTAGCCCCTTATCCGCTCCCACTCCCTCAAGCCCTCGTTTCTCAACGCCTCGGCCTCTCCGCCGCCGAAAATCGAAAATACCGTGTGTGAGGTACTCGCCGCGAGGCTCTCGCCCCGCCTGTACCCCGTCGACCCCTCCGGGGAGAGCGCCATTTCTTGGACTGCGGATATGTACGTCCGGCGGAGGTCTCCGAGTATCCTCTTGTCGAGTTCGTTCAATTTCATTTTTCTACCTCTGCCGACTCGAGCCCGAGCCACCACTCCGGGTTTCCCCGCTCCTCCTCGTTCGGGCAATCGTCGCAATTCTCCCGTGTGCAAAAGGCACACCGCCTCCTGTGAAACTCGTCGTCCCACGGGCCGGAGAGCACGGGGAGGGAGCGGAGGAAAGCTCCCAACACGCCCCGGCTCTGTGTGAGTCTCTCGAAATTATCCACGAGTGACCCTCCTATCTGCTTTCCCATATCGGGAAATATACGCCCGCGAAAAGCTCGCTCCTGAAATGGTACGGCACAAGCCGATATACCTCGTTCAAGCTCGAGTTCCTCATAGCCGCGTTCTCCATGTTCGCATACCGCAAAATGTTCTCTCGGATTTCCTCTCTGAACTCGGTTGTCCAGCGTGCGCCGCCGTTCTCTCGTTCCCTCTGCTCCCGCTCCGCTTGAGCCGCGAACGTCTCCCACGGAAAACGAATGTGTGAGATGAAGATTTCCTCTTTCTTTTTCATGGTATAAGTAATCCCCTTTCGGTTTTATCCCGCCTGTTTCCGACGGCCCCGGTTTCGCATAGACCGGCGGACGGCTTTCTCCGCCGCCGCAAGGAGGTACGTCTCGCGGATACCTTTTAATATACCGCTCATAGAGTCCACTCCTCCCCCCTAATTGCGAAAGCGTCTCCCCGTTGAATAATGTCCGGGAAATTGCTCATAGCGATATTTATTGCGTGCTCGTCGATTTCGTAGGCGTAATATCTCACATTCGTAAAGCCCAGGCGTTTGAGGCAATACCGCCCCGTGCCTATTCCGTCGTACATTGACAATACGAGGATTTCCTCGTCTTTCGGAACTCCGGCAAGCATATAGCCGAGGATATGAGCGATAACCTCCGCCGTCCACCCGTTGCCGAGCCCTTTATATGCGTGTGTTTTCTTTTCTGCTCTGCAATAGTCGTCCGGCAAGGTCTGTAATCTGCAACACTCTGTAACGGTCATTTTTCGGATAATATAGGAGCCGTCCGGCAAATCAACGGGATATTCAACGCCGTTATATGTAATCGCCCCGTCGTGTACTTCCCAAACTTTTCCTCTTTGCCTTGCGGCGGGCTCTGCTACGAGTGTCCGTTTGTGGTGTCCGAGAGTTTGTCCGATATTTGAGCCTTTTGAGTAATTCGATGTGAGACAATATGCTTTTCCTCCCATAGTCCCCAGCGGGTACACCCGCTCGGCTACACAAGTCCGGCGGTCTACGGTATTGCAAATCAGATTTCGCATACCGTCTTTATAGCACGTTGCCCGCAAGCATTTAGCTTTCCCGTTTTTACTTGCGGCTATCGGCTCTGCACCCGATACGCTCTCGAGAATATCGTCGAGCATAATTCCTCGGTCGTCCGGCTGTGGAATATCCCCGGCGTTGTGAGCGTAAAACCTCCAGCGATTTTGAGCGGAGACAAGGGCCGAGTTTATGTACTGCAAGGGTACGCCTAACTCCTCGGATATGCGCCGCTTTATAGCGTCCGCCGCGCTCTTGTTGTTCTCGTACAAGAAAAAATCCGGCTTAAACTTTTCCTTTGCGATAAGATAGTTTTTGAATAACTCCCAGCCGATACCCTCCGGCTCCGTTTCTCGGGCCTTGTTCTGTGCTATGCTCCAATGGGTACAAGGTGAGCCGCCGAACAATAGCTTAATCATGGTATAAGTAATCTCCTCTCGTTTTTACTCGCCCGCCGCTTTCCGTCGGCCCCGGTTTCGCATAGACCGGCGGACGGCTTTCTCCGCCGCCTCCGCGCTGTACGCCGGGCAATAGTTCCCATTCAAGCCGCCCGTTTCTCCGCGCTTGAGCTCGCGGTATATCGTGGCGACCGACACGCCGACCGCCGCCGCAATTACACTCGGCTTTTCATCGGCGGCGTAGAGACGCTCGATTTCCCGACGGTCTGCGAGCGTCAGACAATTTCCAGCCATTTTCAACGCCTCCAATCCCATTTGTGGATAAAAAAATATTGCGCTCGAGCTGTGTAGCTCTTACGCAATAAATGATAAACGGCGCGAGCCCGAATGTCAAGTATTTTTTGCGAAAAAGCTATAAAAAAATATAAAACACGTCAAGAGGCCCGCCCGAACGCCTCCGCGAACATATCAGCGGAGGACGAAAAGCCTAAAATCTCGCGGGGATAGGTGTTAATCCACCGCTCGACCCGCTTTACCTCCGCCGCCGTCACTTTCCCGAAATCCGTACCTTTCGGGAAGTGGCGGCGTATCATTCGGTTTATGTTCTCATTCGTGCCTCGTTCGCAAGCGGTGTACGGATGGCAGAAATAAACCGTCGTCCGCTGTCCCTTTCGTTTCCATACGCTACGCTCAATACCGGCCCAATTCGCGAACTCGGAGCCGTTGTCGCACGTTATCGACTTGAATATCACGGGGAAAAGGTCTCCGAGCTCCCGCTCGAGTCGGTCGAGGGCCCGGACGACCGTAATCGCCCGCCCGTCCTGTACTTTTATGATAATCTCGCTCCGCGTCACCCGCTCCGAGAGGACAAGGAGCCGCGCCTTTGTCCCTTTCTTCCCGAGGACGCTATCCATTTCCCAATGTCCCGGCTCTTTCCGCTCGTCGACCTCCGGCTCCCGCTCCTCGATACTCCGGCCTCGCGGCTCTTTCTTCTCCCGCACCTTGTTATACTCCCGCTTGCGCTCTCCCTTTTCCGGGAGGTCTTTGTTCGTGATATTCGGGAAGATATTCCCGTCCTCGATATACTTGTAAATCGTGGCCCGGCAAAAGGTGATACCGAAATGAGCGTACTCCTCCGTTCGCAAGAGGGCGCATACCGCCGCCGGGGAGTATTTGTCGTCCTTTATCTTCCCCTCGATGAACTCCGCGACGGCAAAGTTTTTCCCTATCTTGAGCGGGGCCCCTTTCGCGGTCGCGTTGAGTTGGTGGAGAGCCTCGGCCTTGTCTGCGCTGTACCGGCGCTCCGTGGTGTAATCGCTGTTTAGGTGCTCATACTCGCCTCGCCGGAACTCCCGATACACGGTCGAGATATGGCACCCGATTTGCTCCGCAATCGCGCGGGGCTTTAGACCGGCCCGAAAGAGCGCCTCCATTTGGAGCCGCCGGTCTCTATCGAGTTGCTTATATTTCGCCCGTGCCATAGTTCCCCCTCCGATTTCCCTATGAGTGCGGAAAAGGGGCGGATACCCGCCCCCGCCGCGCTATCTGCTCAAGAACTCCTCTATCGCCTTTTTGATAATCTGCGCCTGCGGGATACCCTCGGCGGCACACTTCGCTTTGAACGCCTCCGCCATTTCTTTAGGGACATACGCCGTAACCGCCCCGTACGTTTTTTGATTATATCTCCTCTTTACCTCCGAGGAGGTCGTCGTTTTCCGTTTTTCTGTCTCCATGATTTTCCCTCCTCTCTTGTGTGCCTTATAATAACATACTCTCGAGAGTATGTCAATAAGCAAGTAAAAAAATCCCCGGCGGAACTCCCGCCGGGGTCGTTGTTCCTCTATTCTTTTCCGGCGAGCCATTCCATAGACACGCCTAAAACCTCCGCGAATATGATAAACTCATAGTCGGTAACGAAACGGTCGCCGGTCTCTATTTTGGAGATAGCCTCCCGCTCGATAGTCACGCCGCGAACTTGCATACGGGCCGCGAGGTCTGCTTGAGAGAGCCGGAGCGTCGTCCGGCGTTGGTGGATACGCTCTCCCGATATGTTCCGCTTTCCCTCGTACTCATATACCCGCAAATCGCCGCCTCCTCTCGTTTGCCCCTTGACTGTATCATGTTTTCTCGTTAATATTGTAATTAAGGCTTACAAGCTGGAATATAAAAGCACAATTTAACGGGAGGGGCTCTCAATGAAAAAGCTCAAAACGTGGCAAATCGTCTTACTCGTCATATTCTACCCGGTCGGTATCTGCGTACTCATTTACCGGCTATGGAAAAAGAACGAGCTCAAGAAAGAGGCGGCGGAGGCCGCACGGCTCCGGGCCGAGGAGAAAGCTCGGAAAGAGGCCGAGAGAGAGGAGGCCCGGCGGCGGGAGGAGGCATACCGTGCTACCCTAAACCGGGAGATATTCCGGGTCGTCGGCGTGACGTTCAAGAACCCCGGAGGCCGGAGCCGTCAAACGATACTCCGGGAAATCAAACGGGAGGAGCCGCTCCCGTTCCGTTTTTCTCTCCGAGAGTATGAACACGAGGGAAAGCCTGCGGTCGGCGTGTTCTATGGAGAGGAGCAAGTCGGGAATATCTCGACCGGCGACCTCAAGAGGGCCCTCTCGCAAATTGACCGTTTCGAGAGAGTCGAGTCCTACGACGTTACCGGCGGCTTTGAGTACGAGGATAGCGACGGAGAGCGGGCAAACTACGGCCTCGATATTGCGGTTTATTTCAAAAAGCCGCAATCCGAAAGCAATTAAAACGCAATAACACGCATTTAACGCACGGTCGCGATAGGCTATCGCACGCCGTGCGTTATTTCTGCGTTGTGCGTGCAAAAGAAAAACGGGCGAGGGTCTATACCCCCGCCCGTTCTCTGTGTCCTGCTTATGCGTCCGGGATACTGTCGGCAAGCCCCGCGACCTCAAGAGCGCGGTGTACGATGGTCGCGACGGCCTCTCGGGTAATCGGCTGTTGCCAACCGTAGTTACCCGCTCCGTCTCCGGCGAAAATGCCCTTTTGCTTGCAATACTCCGTGTGCTCACGAGCCCACCCGGAGGGGTTGTCGCCTGTACCAGCGCAAGAAACGAGCTCCTCTTTTGTCATGTCCAATTCATCCTTTCCGCTTTGATTTTTGATAAGCCGGGCGACTTCCGCCCGGAAATCATCCATGTTTTTACCGTGCCGGGGGAACCAGTGCATAACGTCCCCATGATTTGAGGCGATACCGCGCGTGTGCCCCTCGCTATGGCAGATAACTACCCCGTCGGCCTCCGGGTCGAGGTCGTACAGCTTGCAAAGGTACGCGGTCAGCTCCGCCGCCTCTTTATAGACCTTTGCGAAATAAACGGGGTCGTCGAGACCGTCCTCGCAAATCTCGAAAGAAATATGCGTGTTGTTCGCGCTCCCGTTCGGGCCGGAGGCGGCGTGCCACCCGCGCCAATTCCACGGCAAGGTCTGATAGGTCGCGACGGAGCCGTCGGCGAGTTCACCGATAAAGGCATGAACGCAAGCGCCCGTTCCCGGCCTGTTCCAATCGTTGTCGTACCTGTTGTCCCCTAATAGGCCGTCGTCCGGCTGGACATACCGGCGGAGGGTCGGATTATTCGCCCCGGTCGAATGTACCATAACGCCGCGCGGCGTAATCGTCCGCCCGGAGGTATAGCAATCGTTCCTTGTCAAAATGCACTTGTGCAAGTTCATTCTTTGCCCTCCTCGCTCTGTGCTACCGCGTCGCTGATTTTCTGCGTCTGTGTGCCGAAATAGAACGCGATAACGACCGTGTAGACGGTCATAAACTCTTGGCTCGTGTTCCCCGTAATTGCGAGGTAGGCGAATACCCCGGAGAGCAAGAGCGTTACAATGCTCTTGACGCTCAAGAGGGCGGCAAGCCGCTTTACGATGTTTTTGTTCACGTCTTTACCTCCTAACAATCTCTTTTTATATTTGCCTCGTATGTGATACCGCCGGTCGTGTTCTCTGCCTTGCTCTTATTGAGTGAGAACGAGAGCACGGTCGCGGTCGCGGCCTGTAAAAAGGCGATAAGGGCGGTTAGGTACGGGAGGCTCCCGGTATAGTTGTTCGCTACGGCGATATAGCAGAGGTCGAGCGTTACCATAGTCGCCTTGTAGTCGATGAAAAGGACGGCAAAAACGAGGAGCTTTGAAAAGGAAAGATACCCCTTTACAAAGCTCCACACGGCACCCGCCGCCTTTTTCAATTTTCCGTCGGTCTTTGCCACCCGTTTCCCGTTACTCATGGTGAGCACCCTCTCCAAACTGCCGGTTTTCGTGCCCCTCGAGGCGGTCGATACGCTTGTGAGCCTGTTTCGCGGAGCTCTCGACGGCGGTAACGCGCTCCGCCATTTTGAGATACCGCTCGTCCTGCTCGTCCTGTTTCCGTTCGATACGGTCGACCCCGCCCTTGATATACCCTATCTCCGTGAGCACCGTCCCGCTCTCTTTGCCGCTGGCCTCGCTGTCCTTTTTCGCGTTCCGGGCAAAGGCGGCATAGCTCAAGAGAACGCCGACGATGGTACACGCGGCCCCGATAATCAAATCTGCGTACTCCATACGCTTTTTCCTCCCGTTATTCTTCGATGTAATCGAGCGTTACGGTCTCTTTTCCTGGTAGGATAGGGCACCCCCGGACGTGGTATATCTCCCCGCCCACGAGCACGCCCTCTCCCTCGTCCTCACCGCATACGAGATAAAGGCCCGGCTCCGCGAGCCGTACCCATATCAGCGCGGGGAGGCGAGCGATTTCTTTCCCGCCCTTTGAGACCGTGTATATCGCCGCTCTCATTCGACGATTTTCCACCCTGCCGGGTATGCGTCCGGGGCCCATACGTTGCCGTCGATAAGGCTCTCGTACACGGAGCCATTATAGACAACACGGTCGCCGGTGTTGTATGCGTCGTGAGCGCCGGACGGCTGTTGCCACTCGTCATATCCCGTTTCCGGGTCGACTTTAACCTCGTCCCAAAGGGAGGCGGCGACCGGCGGGCTCCACTCCGCCGCCGCCGTGTGCGCGTTGACGCACTCGTAGAGCTTTCCGTCGTGCTGTACCCTTGTTCCGATGGCATAGGTTTTCCCGACCTCCTATTGAGGGAAAAGCTCCACGACCGCGACCGCCGCCGCGTCGTCGAGCCCGTATGCGGATACCGCGCTTTCGATAACGGCCCGGAGTTCCCGCGCTCTTTCCCGTGTAATCATTCTCCGCTACCTCCTAACAGAATATCGACGACGGCCTCGGCCTCCGAGAGCATGAGCGGCCCGCTCGCGTGTTCGAGCTCCGCCACCTGTTCAATGCCGGATAAGCCGCCCTCCGTGAGTGAGAAAACAATATCCTCGACCGTGCGTACCGTGTTCCCCTCGTCGTCTTGGAACTCGTAGGGTAGCTTTACGCATACGCCCTCGGCCTCCGTCTCCTCACAAGGGATATAGCACCCGTTCTCGTGGAGCCGGACGAAAACCGCCGTATCGGAGTATCCGGCGAAAACTCCGTCGACCGTGACTTTATACATGGTGATACCTCCTCAATACTCCGGCTCTCCGAGCCGGGCCCGGTAGAACGCCTCGAGCTTGTCCGTCGGCATGGTGCGGAGTAGGCTTTTCCAGTATGTATTTTCTGCCCCCGGCCATTTGTCCGGGTCGAAATCCTCGGCGGCGTTGCCCTCCGGCGTTTTCTTCCCGCCGGGCGCATAATAGCGATAGAGGCGCTCGAGCATAACGAGCCGCCTCCGGCCCTCCTCCGTGTTTGGTCGGAAATGGCCCCACCCGTTTTCTGATTTCACGGCGCAAATTCGGCGACCGTCCGGGGCGAAAATGTAGCCGCCCCGCTCCTCGCATACCGTACCGAACGGGAGGTTAAACCTCCCGTCGATACCCGTGTCCTTGAACCTCTTATAAACGACGTATTCCATACTTGACCCCTCCTATGCCGCGAAAAGCTCGCGGTATTTCTGCATGACTGATTGAACGGCGAAATAGGAGTGAAATCTCCTCATATACCCGCTCCATGATGTGAGCGACGCGCGAACGTCCTCCGGCTCCATGCGCCCGGAGTCCACCCAACGCCGGAAAATCTTTAACTTTTTCCGCATTTGCCGGACGCTCTTATAGCTGGCACGCCGGACGACCGCTCCCGTCTTTCCGTATCGGAACCGCACCTTTAGGAACGTAAAGCCCCGCGTGAGCTTGATAATCTGCGTCTTTTTCTCGTTGAGCTTTATCCCGTGTTCGGCACAAAGCCGCCGGAGAGCCTCGAGGCACTCCCGGAGCTTTTCTTTCGACCGGCTGATAATGAGCCCGTCGTCCATATACCGCTCGTAGAACTTCATCCGCAAAACGTCCTTGATATAATGGTCGATTTTGTTCGGGAGGGCGATAGCGGCAATTTGCGAGACTTGGCTCCCGAGCCCGAGCCCCTCGTCCCCAAAGCATTTTATAAAATACTCGGATAGGGCGACGAGCCGGTCGTCGATACCGCTTTTCTCGATAGCCCTAAATACCGGCGCGTGTTGCGCGGTATCAAAGTATTTCGAGAAATCAAATACCAGCGCGTAGCCCTCCCGCCCGTGCTGTCGATAGTGTTTCGTGAGGAACCGCGTCACCCGGCGGACGGCGAAATCGTATCCCTTGCCCTGCAAACTGGCCCCGTTGTCGTAGATGAACGATCGGGAGAGCATAGGGACAAGGGAGTAATCGCATAGGCACCGCTGGACGACGCGCTCGCTTATGTGGACGCTCCGAATATGCCGAGGCTTTCCGCGCTCGATAATATCGAACTCGTAAAAGCCTTTCGACTTGAACGTCCCGCTCAATAGTGCGTTGTGTGTCTTGTCGATGTTCGCGAGGGCGCTCGCCTTGTATCTCTGCGTGCTCGCTTTCCACCCGACACCCTTTACCGACGCGCGGTAGGCCGCGTATAGGTGCTCGAACGAGAAAACCGACTCGAAATCCCCGAGCCCTTTCGTATTCCTCGCTCTTTTCTCGAGCCTCGCGGCCCGCCGCCGTTGGTATCTTGCCTCGTGTCTTTCTGCACTGTTCATATCAAAATAAAAATACCTCGTACAATTCTTTCTCGGCGCGTTGTCTAAATTGCGTAACGGTGAGGCCATGAAACGGCGGCAAACGCGCACGCCGCCGCCATGCAAGGAGCGTCCGGCCCTCCGTGTCGAGCTATCAGTTTGTCGTCGCGCCCTTGCGGGCGGTCGGAGAGGTCGTATCCCCCTTTTGCATACGCACGGCTTTAGCTCTCAAGGAGTTAATCGGTCTGGCTTATGCGAAATCCCGGCGCGAACCCGAGCGAATTGTTCGCGTTGTTGTTGTTGACTGTGCCGTCGGTGTTCACATTCACGAAATTGTTGGAGTTGCCCGCATTCGGGGAACGGAGCCACCAATTAGCGGCGAGGCGGGATACGGCCTAAATCGAAACGGGGCGGCTCCGGCCTATCGGCCTTTGTCGCTCCGCTTGATTTTGGAAATTTGAGAGATTTCGTCGGTAATCATACCGACCCACTGTTTCAGAACGGACGGCGGTATCTTCTCGTGATTGACGGTCATAAACGCGAGGTCGAGCACGTCGAGCATATTGTTATAATAGCCCTGCGCGTTCTCGTAGAGCTCCCGGCGGCGCTGTTTATTGCGCTCCACGACCGGGCCCTCTTGTTTCGGGTCTATGTAAATGAGGTTTGCCGTCTTGACGAGCCGGTAGGCCGTCCGCGCCGCGTTGTATAGCGGCAAGGAGAAATAGAACGTATAGGCTTTCGGCAAAAGCCGCACGCGGTTATAGGTAAAGACATATATCTCGCGGGCGAGGTCGATATACTGCGCGGGGCTCTCGCCCCGCCGTGATTTCGGCACGCTCATTCTTTCGCCCCTTTCCTGTGTCTGGCCGGAGAATTGCGCCCATTGAGGGCGCAATTCCGAAAGCCCTAATTATACGCAAAAGCCCGGCGCGAACCCGAGCGAAATGCCCGCGCTGTAGTAGTCGACTGTGCCGTCGGTGTAAACACTCACGAAACGGTTGGAGTTGCCCGCAAACGGGGAACGGAGCCACCAATAAGCGGCGCTCCCTGTGCTGTTGTGCCGGTATTTGACCTTGCTGTTTCCGGCGGAGTAGTAGGCGTATTGCTGTTGATAATTTGCCTCGTAGCTGTTCGAGTATGTGATATTCCCGAATACCTCGTACTCCGAGAGGAGGAAAAAGTAATCTGTGGTCGCGGTGACGGCGCTCGAGGCCGAGCTACTCCCGTTATTATTTGTGTACTTTGTAACGCTCTTGAGCGCGTTACGGAGTTCGGCGGGTATAGCTCCCATAATGCGGCCCGAGGTCGTCGACTTGCTCGTACCACAAATATTATTCCTCATGTACGAGTCCTCCCACCCGCCGGAGTTTGTGTTGCTCGTATTCATGCGGAACGCCGCCGAGGAGCCAGTATTGAGGTACTGCCCGTCGGTGAGGCATACGTCCGTACCGCCGGAGAGGGCCGTCTTTGCAAGCTGGAAGTGGATACGGCCCGAACCCTCTCGCCCGGAGTTGTGATTGAACCCAATAATAAAAGCGTAGGTCGAGAAATTCGAGAGGGAGAGGCTCCCCACTGTGCCGTTGAGGGTGACTTGCTTTCGGTCGCCAATGGCCCAATAGTTCGCGCCCTCTCCCGCGTCGGAGACCTCGGAAATGGTATCCCAACTGTTTTCATTGAGCGTGTCGCTCACGAAAGAGAGGGTAATCGCATAGGAGGTCGTCGAGGAGACCACGTTTACCGTGCCGCTCGTGCTCTGTCCGCCTTGTGTGGCCTCGACGGTGTACTCGCCCGTCTCGTAGACGGTAAATACCACCGTGCCGGTGCTCGTCTTGCTGTCCACCGTGGAGCCGCCCTTTTTGAGCGTCACGGTAGCGCCGGATGGCGCGGTAACGGTAATCGTCGCCGAGAAGAACGTGAGGGATACCGCGTAGCTGTCGACCACGCTCACGGTCTTTGTGTCCGAGGTTTGCCCGTTTCTGGTCGCGGTTACTGTCCACGTCCCGGCCTCCGGGAGCGTCAGCACGCACGAGCCATTTACCGCCGTCCCGCTCACGCTCCGCGTTCCCTTTGTCGCGGTCACGAGGGAGCCGGTCTCGACGGTCACGACAAGGGAGAACTGCGTCCCCGCCTTGCCGACCGCGTTCGTTCGTCCAATCGCCATTTTTTACACCGCCTTTATACAGATAATCGAGGGGATAGTGATAGCCGCCGTCGGCTTGACCGCCGCGTAGATTTTCACCGTCCCGCTCCCGGAGGTAGCGACCGGGGCGAAATCCCCGCTTGCGGCCTCCGTCGCGCCGTAGTTGACCTCGGGAACGTGCGCCGCCGTCACGCCTGCCGCCGTGATGGTCGCCGCGAATGGATAGGCCCCGTAGGTGGAGTCGTTCCCCCACGCGGAGGCCGGTACGGATACGTCCGTAAAAATCTTGACCTCGGCGTATCCCGTGTGAGAGTGCGTCGCGGCGGCAAAGTCGGAGGCTTTCTTTCCGCTGTCCGTGAGGTTGCCGTTCCCGTCGAGCCCTGCGAGGTTTCCGGCGGTCGCGCCCTGCACCTTGTCGGCCTTGCCGTCGTGGGTGTGATTTGCGGCGGCAAAGTCTCCCGGCTTTTTCCCGCTGTCCGTGAGGTTGCCGCTCTCGTCGAGCCCTGCAAAGTTCCCGGCGGTCGCGCCCTGCACCTTGTCGGCCTTGCCGTCGTGGGTATGATTTGCGGCGGCGAAATCCGCCGCTTTCTTTCCACTGTCTTTCTGTGCGCCGGTCGTTCCGTCGAACGCGACAAAGTTCCCGTTGACGGGACTCGCGACCCTATCCGGCTTTTCCGTGTTGAGGGTCTCGATATTCTCCCGGAGCGCGTCATGGTCTGCCGCCGTGAAGTATCGACCGATAATATCGCCTTTGCCCCACGCGCGGGCCGCTGTCCCATTCTGGCCCCGCGTGATAGTGAGGTCGTTCCCGTCCTTTGCCGTCATGAGCACCGTTTCCGCCGTGGCGGAGTCCGCGCCGATGGTGAGATAGTTCGGCGCGTCCGGCAAGACGGAGCCGTCGAGGACGGTAACGCTCGTCCCCGTGGTCGTCAGCGACCCGGCGAGCGTGGTCTCCGGCGTGTTGGCCTGTGCCGGATACATGGTCTTTAGCTGTGCCATTCTCTAACCTCCCTGTTAATAGTCCCCGCCGCCGCGAGAATTACAGAACGTCTGCGAGAACACGGCCCCGACGATACGGCTCATAGTGTCCGGGAGTACCTCTATCGTGTGCCACGTCCCGCGCTGTATCTTCCCCGCGTCGTCCTTGGAGAGATACGCTACTATGTCGATATTGTCGTAGCCGCTTTGAGCCGGGAGGACGTTCCCGTCGACCCGGATAGTCGCACGGGAGGCCCGTTGCCCCTCGTATATGCCGAACTGTATCGCGTGGGTGTGATTTTGTACCGTGTGCGTGTGTGCCGGTACGGTGTGGGTGTGGGCGCTCACGCGGTGCGTGTGCGAGTCTACCCGGTGCGTATGGTCGGAAATCCTGTGCGTATGGGCCGGGTGGACGTGCGCCCCCGACCACACAAAGCTCTCGTATCCTACGATTTTCAGCGACGAGTCTACGATAGCGAGTTTCGCCCCGCTCGATAGGCCGTGATTATGTACCGCCTGTCCGTTCGTCTCGTTCGGGAGGATATTCGAGCTCTCGAGAGCCGTTCCGCTCGAGGTCTGCCCGCCGCCGGAGGAGGTCGTCGAGCCACCGCCGGAGGAAGTCGTCGAGCCGCCGCCGGAGGAGGTAGTCGTACCGCCGCCGGAGGAGGTCGTTTGCCCGCCGCCGCCGCCGATAGCCTGCTCAAAGGCCCGGAACGGCTCAAACTGGATATTGAGGAGCATTTTGTTTATGCGGACGACCGACTCGTCGATATAGATTTTCAT
>CALWYB010000131.1 GCA_944385665.1 uncultured Oscillospiraceae bacterium | reverse complement strand
TTATATTTAATATCCCCATCTTTTAATTTAAACAGTCGATTATTGATATATTTTAACATCCCTTTAAACGGCTGAGATTTCCGCATCAGCATTTTAATTTCATCTTCGGCGCAGTCCGGAAATGTTTCGGCGGTGTATTCGTCCGCTATCTCCAGCACCTTTTCTTTGTACACCTCCGCCCCGTTTTCCGCTCTCACTGCATTACTCATTCTCTCACCCACTTTATCACGTTAAATCGCTAAATTTTCTAAAAATTAAAAAAAGAGCCTGTCGCGACCCTGGATCCAGTCGTTCCCAGGCCCCTAATCAGGGCCGCCGGATCTCTTCGCCGCTTGGCTCTCCTCTGTTCGTTGATCGCACTATATCATAAAGCCTTATACTTTGTCAACCCTTAATTTTTTATGTTTTGCCTATATGTAGTACTTAACGCCTAATATTATTATATATATTATACTATATATAAATCCACTGTAAATAATTAATTATTTAATATTTTTATATAGACAAAGGGTAATATACAGAATAAGATCTAGACAAAACCGTCACGATGACGTCATGCGTGACGTCACGCAATATCACAAATAATCCCCGGATTGCTCCGGGGTTATTCACCTACTCTTCCTCGATCACCTCTTCCGTCATTTCGTGGGCAAAATCATCGTCCACGCTGATCCGGGCTATCTGCCATCCCTCGCCGAGAACATAGCCGTTTTCCCGGCAATACTCCCGGCATTCCTCTAGGGTGCCCAGAAAGAAATCATCTGCGCATTCCTCCGCATCCTGGACGCTCCAAATCTGGATGCCTTCCCCCTGCGAAAACACTAGCTCCGCTTCGGCCAGTTCCTCGAAAAGGTCATGTCCGATCTTTATCTCCTCGCCGCCCATCTCGGAGAATCCGCTCAGCTCTCCGGCCTCATCCAGTTCTTGGAATCTCGCCCGGAGCTGATCCGCCGCATCCTCAGCGTACAGGTCAACTCCCGCATAAATTCCAGACGGCGCGCCGTCATAAATTTTCGCGTTGCGGCCTTCTGCCACGATTACCAGATTATTCCCGTTCGTCCTCTCAAAATATGCCTTCATAACTTCCACCTTTCCCCGGCTCCTGCCGGATTGAATTTCTTTTGTTTTCCCTTTTGGGTTATCTCCCTTTCGGTAATTATAATATACACCTTTTGTGGTGTTTTGTCAATACTTATTTTACACTTTTTGAAATGTTTTTTAAACTTTCCTTTTCTTCTTTTGACGTGTCGTTATATATAATAATGTCCGGCGTTACTTCCAGCATATCACAAACTTTTCCCAGTGTTTCAATGCTTATCATTTTATTTTTCCGCAGATTTTGCAATGTACTTTCGGAAAGAAGTCCGTACTTTCTTATTATAACGGGGGAAAACCCTTTGTTTTTCAACATTTTAAGGATATTTTCGCCGCTTGTCACATATTTAATCATGTTTTTCACCGCCTTTTTATTTTATATATAGATTATACTTTTCCGGCGGTGTTTTGTCAATCATTTTTACACCGTAAAAGATGTACAACTTACACAAATTATTTACACTCTTTTTGGTGTTTTTGCCTATTGCAATTACACTGCTAAAAGTGTATTATATAATCACAACAAAGGAAAACATAAAAACAAAAAGCCGCTGGACGGCCTGAGAAACTGAACCAGCGGCACCAATCAAAAGAAAGGCAAGGTAAATTATATCATGTTGACATTAAAAATCAATTATGAAAATGGCGATAGCAGACATACCAGAATAAACGCCACACCAGAGGAAGCAAGGGCTTACTACATTGGAAAAACTTTTAATATTGGGATTGTTTCCGACAATATCCAGAAATGCATATCTGTTGAGGTTCTGGAGGATGACAGCAAGCCACATTTAAACAGTATGTGCGCTAACTGTTTAGAACGCGGGAGGACGTGCAACGGGACAACGTGCCAAACATGGACGGGCTGCGTATACCGTAGAACAAAATAAGCCGAAACGGTCAGAAATGGCCGTCCGTGCCGGGTGCCGCCGGTGCGCTGATGATGGATAAAGCCGGATTTACTCCGGCTTTTCTTCTGGAATATATTCCATTATATCCCCTGGCTGGCAATCAAGAAAATCGCATATTTTACACAATATATCAGTTGTTACACTTTCGCCTTTTCCTAATTTTGCCAGCGTTACTGATGAAACGACTTTTAACAAATCAGTGCGTTTCATCCCCTTTTTATCAAGCATAATAAATAATTTGTAATATTTCATCATTGCATTATCCTCCCATTAAGATTTTACAATAGAGTAATTTAAAAATCAATATAAATATTTGAATACTCAAATTTATTTATTGACATTTAATTTTTATTATGCTAATATATATTTGAAAATACAAATATCGGGGAGGTTCCTATGAATAAAACATCAAGAATTGATTTAACTGGAAAAAGATTCGGAAAACTAATTGCATTGCGTCCTGCTTCAAAGGCTGCTAACGGCTCAATAAAGTGGCTATGCAGATGCGATTGCGGAAAAGTAAAAGAAATCCGTGGCGATAGATTGAGAAACGGAGAAACAAAAAGTTGCGGATGCACACAATTCAAAAAATATGATTTAACCGGACAAAAAATCAATCATTTGCTTGTTTTGGAAAGAATAGGTAGTGATAAACACGGTAAAGCCCTATATAAGTGCCAATGTGATTGTGGAAATGTAAAAACAATTACTGCTGGAGATTTAAAAAGCGGTCGTGTTGTTTCTTGTGGTTGCTATGCTAAAACACTTCTTGATGATTTGCATAACAACAATATAATACACGGACTGTCAAATAAAAGAATATATGCTATTTGGAAATCTATGATTCAAAGATGTGAAAACCCTAATACAGAATCATACAATGACTATGGAGGGCGAGGAATCATAGTTTGTAAAGAATGGCATGATGTAAAAAAATTTGCAAATTGGGCATATGCAAATGGCTATGACGAAAATGCAGAATTTGGAGAATGTACTATAGACCGTATAGACGTAAATGGAAATTATGAGCCATCAAATTGCAGATGGGCGGATATGAAAACCCAAAATCAAAACAAGCGCAACTCAAAGAAACGCTAACCGCCGCAGAGGATGCCAGCCAGCCCCGATAGCTGGCGGCGGTTTTTATCTCGGAAACGGGAAATAAAAAGAAAAGAGGGTTTTGAACATGAAAAAATAGAATTGGGAATATGGCGAAAATAAATGTCAAAATTATTATGATTCCAAAATCGGCAAAGATTATTTGTGTGTGTTTGAAAACAAATTGCATCCAGGTGTTTGGATGGGGTTTTATCTAAAAAACGGATGTCCTACCACATTGATGGATAAAAAGTATAATGATAAGCAGAGAAAAAAAGCGGAAAAAAATGGTATAGGGGCGAACCATTCTAGTATTAAGTTTCTTGCAACTAAAAATCCGGAAGCCATGAAAAGAAAAGTAGTATTTGCATACGAAACCAGCAAAACAGAAGTGTGTTAGGCAGGCCAGCGGAACCGGGGAGCATCGCCCCGGATGCCTTTTACAAAAAAATCAGAGGAGGAAAGGACAAATGAAAGTTATAACTTCTTGCTCAACCTTGGATTTACTCTTGCTTTTTTTGGGAATACGCCCCTTCTCCTTATCTGGCAAATATGTATGCCAATTTCCATCTTTTCCTTTCCATATGTCATATGGATGTCTCTCTAAAATCTCCTCTCTTTTGTTCATTTCAACTTGTTCCTGAACATCTAACATATTTATCATACCATGTTCAAGTGCATATTTCAATAATTCGTCGCTATTCATATCACTAAAGGAGCCGGGATATCCCTTCGCTGGCCAGCGGCTCCGACTCCTTTCCTACAAATAATTTTTCAGTTAAAACTCTTTGCCAGGTGAATTACACCAGCTTCCAGTTCTCGAAGCCTTTTTAGCTCTTTTTTTATTTGCTCAATAATTAATTCCTCGTCGATTTCTTCAAGGATTACTCGTTGTTCTTCTTTTGTGAAGTTTTTAGCTGTCTGTCTCAATTCATCCATGTGCAATGTATCATTCATGCTTATTCCTCCTGAAATATCTTTTTAAGTTTGTTTTTTACATTATCTGGCATCGGTATACACTCTTCGTCTCTCTTCTGTTCAACCTGCGTTCTATTTTGCTGTTCTAGTGCTGTATTTTGCCCCTGTATCAGTTTTAAAACGTCTGGGCTTAATTTTCTACGTTCAAGCTCTTTTTGTTGCTCTAAACGGTAAATACGCTGAAAATCTGACTTCCAGTATGAAATAGTATTATCATTAACTTCAGACAATCCCCATTGCCGCAACTGGCTTGCGCTTCCAACCGCACGTTTTACCGTTTCTGGAAGTTTTTCAAATTCCTCTTCTGCATGATATCCGGAATTGCATATGGCTTTCCAAACAAGTTGCCACGCAGTGTTTTCACTTATGTCTCCCTCTCTTTGGTTATACAATTCTGCGGCTTGCTCGCGAATGTCTGCGATTGTAGGAGCAAATTTATTTGTCGATACATACTTTCTCAATGCCGCATAAGCGATTTGATAAGGGATGTCCTTGAGTTCCGCATACCACAAGCGCAAGGCATTTTCTGTCGGAAGAACGTTGTCTCTCGGAAAATACGTTTTGATTGCATCAGCGAGCAACCCGAATTCTTTAGCCGTCACTTTCTTGCTCCTCCTGTTCCATTTTTTTTACCCACTCAGCGGTTTGATCGTAAAAGCTGTCAAGCATCTGTGCGGCTTGGCTTTGATACTTTTTCTTTACAATTTTCTGATTGAGGTATGACTCAAATTTTCCAGCAAATAGAGTCTCAGGCCTCAGAAATTTCTCCATATCCGTTCCATGCCATTCCTCGAATTTTTTATCAATCACCGCCTTAAAGTCATCAACTGTGTACCCTTCTTTTAGGCGCGCATTGATATGTTCCCGTGTTCCTTTTGTCTGATACCGGTATCTTGTACCACACCTATCGTTAAGGTATTGCACGATCTCTTTTATTTCTGTCAGTCTGCCATTATCAGCATCAGATACAGTATCAGTAATAGAATCAGTATCAGTAACAGTATCAGTAACAGTATCAGTAATAGTATCAGTTGTATCCATACCGTATTCTTCTTTTCTAGATACCGTATCAATACCGTATTTCACATTTTCACCATTAAACATTTTCAAGAGATATTCTCTAAAGCTATCCGTTTTTACATTCTGTATCTCTTGCAGTAACGGTTTTCTGAACTTTTCAGATGAAGTCCAGTTATATTTTGACCAATGAAATATCAAAAGTTCTCTTTCAGACTGACTATATCGGATTAAATTATGGATGGACGAAAACCGTTCAATGAGTTTATCAACTTTCTTCACATCATATCCCATTTCATTAGCCATTTGCTTTATGCTGATTTCATAACACCCGCATAAATTGGTATGCGGATTTGTTAGAAGATATAGATAAAAATATCTATCTTCTGGCGTAAAGTCGTCCGTCACCTTTGTATCCTGCCAGAAGGATAAGTGTATGTTTCTATATAGCGCCATCCTGTTTTTCCTCTTTCTTTTCCCTGTCCGACATTACCATGCCATACCGAATTTTCTTCATATTTCTGATATATTCTTGTGCATCTTTACTCTCCCTTCCTTTCGCTGCCTTCTCCACATTCATCTGGTAGTGCTTTTCGCACACTTTATATCCGGTTTTAACAGGATTGTTGCAGAAGTAGCATATTCCTTTGTCTATTCGCTCAGAACGGTCAGAAACTCCGTTTCTGGCTCTCCTAGAGGCATTATCTTTTTCTCTGCACATAGCGCAAGTAGTATATCCTTCTGTTGCTTTCCGTTTTCCGCATCTCGTACATACACCAGTTTCCTTTCTTTTTTTGTATGTAGACTTCGCCCACTCATTATGATAAGAGTTGTAAGTATCCCTATTACGTTTTTTTAGAGTGTTGTTAGTTCCTTTCGCTCGACATTCTGGGCAGATAGTCTCATCACCCATCAAATCATTTTTACCGCATCTAGGGCATATCTTGTGGGATAAATACCACTGTCTGCGTTCTCTGGTTGTTTTATTGATTATCCCTCTGCATTTCGTACAGTATGAACCATCTCTATCCAAGGGCTGACCGCATCCAACGCATAGACCGGAAGCTTTCCTTTTATCTTTCCATTGCTTTACATATTCACTACGTTCCATAATTTAAAGGAGCCAAAGCGCTTTTATCCCGGGAAACTCCGCTCCTTTCTGGTTATTTTCTTTCTAATCCGATATCGAATAAATTCATTTGAGCCTTATGCTCAGTTAGTCTTTTATTTGCCTTTTCAAAAATCTCCTTATCTTTTTCAAATCCGATAAACCGTCTGCCAGTGTTGTGGCAAGCAACCCCTGTACTGCAGGAACCAGCGCAATTATCAAGCACCAAGTCGTCTTCATTGGTATAAGTTTTTATGATTTTTTACAAGTGCAAGATAAGGATAATCATCATAATTAAATGATTTTTTACAGACAAAGCATTGATTTAACCCCTTTGTTGACATGCGCAGTCTTTCTCTTCCGGCGATTGTATTTCCTACAGTCATTTGCCATTTTGCGCAATCGTAAATGTCATATTTTCGTGTTGTGGTCTTTGTTATAATCATTGTCCTTCCTCCAACAATCCCTTAAACTTCTCTCTAACAATCGGGCAACACTGTACTTTCGAGAAACTATATTCGCACTTATCTTTGCAGTCGTCTTTGCAATATTCATCATGTAGCCACTCCTGAATCCAGTCCCATTGAAACTCATCTTCACCAGTATAATCTATAAATTCAGTCAACATGGTAAAACACGGCTCACACAATTTTCTCACAAAGAAATCCCCGTCAAATTTACCGCTTTCATAGGAATAAGTTTCTCCTGGAATAATTTCTTTTCCGCAGAACTCGCACTTATGAGATTTTCTTGCTTTTGCGTGCTTTTGATTATAGAAATCCATCATTTATCTGCACCCTCCTCCAGAAGCCCTTTAAACTTCTCAAACGCCCTCTGCGACACTTTGTTGTGTTGTTTGTTCGGTTTAAGCTGTACGGTCAAGTGCTTGTCGATGATTGAGGAAATATCCTTTGCCATTGACTTGCGGCCTTGTGCTACACCATCACGATAACCACGGGCAGGCTTAAATTCATTGATTTTCTCTTTGCCCTCTCCTTGACCGCCTGCTGTCTTGTTATAGCGGCATTGATAGCCCTTCTTTGTATATTCAAAAATCCAGTATTGCTCCCACTTGTCCAGTTCATCCTTTGGATAATTGATAAAGTTTATTTTCCAGCCATACGGATTATCTTCTGAATAAAATCCTCGTTTCTTAATGCTCAAATCTATATGCTGGTACGCCGTAAGGTGTGAACACAATCTGGAAATTATATTGACCGCCTGTCCGATATAAAAATACGAAATTCCATTCTCATCAGTTCGTGTCAGAAAGTAAATTCCGCTTTTGTCGTTCAAATCTGGATTGAGCTTGAGAAGTCGTTTTCTGTTCTCGGCTTCAATAGCTTTCGCCCTTGCTATATTCTTTCTGGTATTGTTAATTGGTATCACCGTCCTTTTTCCACTCCATCACTCTTCCGCACCACGGGCAGAAATTTGCAAGTCCTACCCATCTGCCCTCAATGGCTTTTCCACAATCACACCATCCCCACAATTCCCTGCCCCATGTCTCTCTCTGTTCTTCCGTGGCCTTTGTGCAATGCGCCGTTCCTCTTGAGCATTGACCATATTGTTCTTTTCCATGATTTACACCGTCTTTATACCCATCTGAATAGGCTGTGTTGTATAAATTTTTTGCCATTCGGTCATAATATTCTATGTTTTTCGCCATTACCGATTTTCCTCCCTCTCCCACAATTCTTTCATCCTCTGCAACAGCTCAATCATCCGGTCAATCGCTTCTTTATTGCAGAAGTGAAGCTGTGCGTATTGATGTGTCATATCCTCGTCCAGTATGTACAGGTTATATCCCGAACCGAGTTTGCTCTTTATGCCTATGCCCTGCTTATTCGGCGGTTTCATGCCGAGGATTATGGGGTATTCTTTGTTTTTCATATTCCTTTATTTTATCTCCAATAGCTTTCACAACATCAACCGTCACCTGATTTCCTGCCTGTTTATATAACTGACTATCTGAATTTATGAATGCAGCCTTTTCAAAATAATCATCTGTCCATCCTTGCAACCTGAAACATTCCTTTGGGGTCAATTTGCGGATTGTTATGTAACAGTGCTCTTTTTCGTACCAGATAGCGTATACAATAAATCCTTCGGGCATTTCAACGTAGATTCCGTTACCATAATTTGAAGTTTCATGTATATTGACACACACATTCGGCAGATTGCCATGTGTTTCACTCCTTAATGTAGGGCGAATATCTTTTGGGGAAACCTCTTTTTTATTTCTGCCTTGTGGGTCTATAATGCCAATCTTTTCCATAGTCATCGGCACATGTGTAGTCCCTAAACATTGCACATTCCCATTTTGATAGGTAACATGTGTTCCTTGAATAGTACTTTTCTTTTTATTTTTCCGATATAAGTGGAACCCATTTTCCGTATATCTGACGCCTATTCCTACTCCATGCCTATCCTGTGCCGTTAGCGTAAACATCGGATCGCCGTTTTCTTTGAACCGTTTTCCGTTTTGTTTTTTTCAACATGTGCTACATCTGTTATAGGAATTGCGATCTTTGGAGAATTATTGTGTCCAGCAGAGTGACATTTAGCAATTCCAGAAATATCATGCACTTGACCGTCTTGTGAAGAATTAACTTCTCCTATTATCTTGATTGCGATGCCGGAAGTCGTTCCTTCGTGATTTGTCATGCCTTTTTGATACCTCGCACACAGCGTTCTTGCATTTTCTGTTAAATTCACCCCTTTTCCTATCGTCATATCTACAAAACAAGGAAATGCTATACTGGGTTCTCTTCCACCGCCCTGCATTGTTCCAAGACAAGGAGACAATCCATTTGGTGAATATACTCTATACGCATTCGGGTTTTCTCTTTCTGCTTCTTTATGACCTAATTGCTGAATACTATTTTCTCCATCTGTTCCCGTGACAGGAAGTATTTTTGCTCTACCGAATCTTCTAAGATGTCCGACAGTGTATATGCGCTCCCTGTTTTGTGGAACGAACCATTTTGAGTTGATATTCTGCCATTCAATATCGTACCCAAGTCTGTCCATTTCAGAGAGGATTGACAAATAGTCGAGTCCTCTGTTTGAAGAAAGCATTCCCTTAACATTCTCATAGATAAGCCATTCAGGTCTGTCTTGTTCTTCTTGTTCTTCCAAGAGTCTAAAAATTTCTCGTATAAGGCTTGATCTGTCTCCGTCCAGTCCCGCCCGTTTTCCTGCAATAGAGAAGTCCTGGCATGGTGCTCCGAAGCACCGACAATCTGCTGCGGGCAGGCTTCCGGCATCCACATTTCTAATGTCATTTGAATACCATTCACCATTTCTGTATTCATCTTTTAAAATCTCCTTTTGTCTTTGCTTCAAGGTCAATGAGCTTAGATATTTTCGTTGTTCATCTGTTATCAAGTGCATAGATGTATAGCTTGCTACGGCAAATTTATCCCATTCACAAAAGCCTACACATTTATGTCCTGCAAGTTCAAGTCCACGTCTAAACCCTCCAACTCCGGCGAAAAAGTCTATAAATTTCATTCATTCCTACCCCACCAATCATCGCAAGTATCACCGTATTCCGTTTCCAGTGCATAATACTCGCTCATATCATTCGTGCATACCCACTCGCCGTTATCATCTGTCCGGTGAAATCTGCAGGTTCCACAACATTGTTTCATGTCACATCTTCCCTTCTATTTCGCTCAAACAGTCGTTCCAACCGTGTTTATAGTTGTCTTTGTGCCTTTCCGTATCAATTAAATACCCTGTTCTTCGTTTAGGCGTTTCTTGCACTGGACACCAATCTGGTTTTGCATTATAAATTATCCTATTCTTTGCTTCGCACCTCAGACACTCCTTGTTTGGCGTGATTGTCGCAAAATTACACTCAGCGCATATTACCGGAATATCATCAAGAACAATAATTCCTTTCGTCATGCTCACTCTTCCCCCTTCTTTTCTATCAAATCCAAATCCCCGGACAACACAAGGCAGGTTGCTTCAATTACAATACTCATCATAGTCATATCAAGTTCGTCCCATTTTATGTGGTCTTTTATTTTTCTCTGCCCCGCCGTTTTCTGCGTGGTCATCTGAATTAAGTCGTATACATATTCTTTCAGCGCCGGTATATTGGATTTCTGTCCTTTATCCATGAGAAATTTCCACATGGTATCTTTTATAGCGTTTGCCGGATTTTCCTTCATACCTACCTCCCTGTACTTCCAAAGCCGCCGTCACCACGTTCTGTCTCTGCGAATTTATCAACCTGTGTAAATTCGCAATATCCACACGGCAGAATGACCATCTGGATGATTTTATCACCACGCTGTATCTGATAATCAGTGTCTCCTAAGTTGTATAGTTTTACTTTGATGGTTCCAGTATATCCGCTATCTATTGTGCCTGTTCCGATCAAGTCGTGTTTTACATTCAGTCCAGACTTCGATTTCAGAAAGATTGTATATCCTTCCGGGATTTCTACATGTACTCCGGTATCAATCACAATGCTACCTCTTGCCGGAACGACTGATTCAACCGGGCTTCTCAGGTCTGCCCCTGCGTCTGTTTTATGTGCAAATTCAGGCTTAAATGCTCCATTATCAAGAATGATGTTCATTATCCATATCCTCCAAATTTTCAAGAACTTTTTTATAATGGTCTATTTTATTTACAGCCTCAATAAGCATATGAAGCAAAATATCTCTTTCTGTTTCTGCTTCTCTTAATCTTCTTTTTAATGCGCCTTTATCCATGCGGCACCTCCAAATCAGTTAAATGGGAGTTCTTCGTCAATTCCATCAGGAATATTCATCCATCCATCTCCTGGCGGTGTCGGTTCTGGCGCAGGTTGTGTGTTCTGGTTCGCTGTGATACCGCCCTCTGCTCTGGTGTCAACAAAATCAAATTCATCAAGAATAAATACAACTGTATCAACCTTTGTTCCATCCTGTTTTGTATACTGTTCCTGTTGCGGATGACAGTAAATCACAATCCGGCTGCCCTGATGGAAATACTGCGATAATGTTTCAGCTTTCTTTCCAAATGCTGTAATATTAAAAAAATCCGCTTTCTTGTCCTCCCCCTTATATTTTCTGTTCACAGCAATGCTGAACCGTGCCACCGCCAGATTTTGGCTTGTATATCTGCACTCAATATCTCGGACAATACGTCCATAAAAAGTTGTATTACTCAATTTTAATCCTCCAAAACATTATTTTTCTTTTCTCCCCACATTTTTCTGAATCGTTCTCCAGCCGCCTCCCGCTGTTCTTCCGATACTTTTCTAGGCGGGCTAATCTTTACCCAATTAACCGGCACTTTGATAAACGCAGAACCATCCTGATTCAATGCCACAATTTTAACCTCATTCGGTCTTTCTTCTGCATACCGTAACAGTTTATTCTTTAATGCAGTACCGGATGGGACCGTAACACCAGCATAATCTCTTCCCTTTATCCACTCAATACAAAATTCATTCATTTTTCTTCATCTCCTTCAATGCTTTCTCGGCCTCTTCTCTGGCGAGAAATACTGTTTTGCCAAGCTTCCCTATCATTCCATAAGTAAATTTCTTTTTATCAATATTCCACCCATTCCAACTCTGGCGGAGAACATGCACCGTGTCTCCAACCTTACACGGCAAAACCACCAATCTTCCCTCGTCCTCTGCGGTTTCGTATTTATACAATTTCTCCATAACGGCCTGCAATTTTCCTTTTGCTCTCGTACAATCTGTGTCAGATACCCAAAACTCACCATTTGTACCTTTGTTAATCAACCGTTCTGTCACTTGCTCCACCTCCCTATATTTCAAATTCATCTGGAATATGTTCTCTTTTCCACTTCATAAGTTCAAATTTTGCTCCTAGTTTTGTGAAGCATTTTGATGTTACGGTTCCCCACCCTTCTCTGTCATAGATACCAAGCATATTCCACCTTCCATAAACTTGGCCTATCCAAAAGTTCCCTTCCTTGATAATTCTTGCTTTCATATCTTTTTACTTTTTTTACCTTCCGTATTTCGGGCATTTCTTGAAATAGCTCATTGATCAACACATCCCAATTTCATCTAATGCGCATTCGATTTCCTCAATAATTTCATCTTCAGAAATCCCGTATTCTTCCATCCAATCATCGACAGGAAAATGCGCTCTCAAACATATCAAAATATATTCTGCTATTCCAGCATCATCATATCCTTCAACTTCCGAACCATCTGCAAGAGGTTGTATCATTCCGTCTCTAATATGATGAGCGAGTTTATCTGCGCCAATGATAATTTTGTTTCCTTTCGGTATAACAACCTTTTCTCCTGATAATGCTTTTTCAACCTCAAC
>CALWYB010000130.1 GCA_944385665.1 uncultured Oscillospiraceae bacterium | reverse complement strand
TGATTGTCTATGAGCTTCTTGTAAACACGACGCGCATCATATCTGTTAACTCCATCGATCAATCCTTTCCTCAAAGCTATACGCTCAAGATTGTACTCGAGATAGTTGACGGAAGAAACATTGCTAGCTCTATCAAAATCAACGCTTGTATGAGACAGCTCGTCAGAATCTATAGAAGATCTTGACAGGAAAGAAAATGAATCAGCTTCTTCGATATATCTAGAAATAGCGTTAGCCATCCCTTCTGATAATCCGGGAATGCTTTGGTTGTTTCTTATTCTCTCTGCAATCTTTGTAAGCAGCGTCTTGACATCCGGCTCAACTCTGTTGCCTTGCTCGTCGATAGTGGAGAACATCTCGAGATTCAAGCCTTCGTCGACAAGGAGCTTCTTTATTCCATGATCCACGAGACTTCTCTTTGCCTCAGAATACAGGCTTGCAAGAGTATCATGATCGCTCTTGCTCTTCACCTGAGCGAGGGCTTCAGTGAACACATCCTCCGGCCTCAATATGCTAGAATCAATTTGGTAATCCTTTAGAGAGCCTGCCGCATCAATCGCATCCTTGTATCCTCTGTTGATGTTTGTCTGTCTCAGAAGATCGAAAGCCGTAGACTCCTTCCATGCCTCGGCCCAATAGTCATTGTATCCGCTCTTGGCAAGGGCAAGAGGACCTGATCTGCTAATGTCGGATACAGCCTGCTTGCTTATAATGCTCGCCACATCGGAAGTAGCATATGCCTTGTCGGCCTTTTCATAAGCATCGTTGATGACAGCGAGAAGTTCTTCTCCGCCATCCATGTTTTCCGCCATAGCCTTGTATGCTCTGAAGGCCATAGCTTTTGCCTTGACGTTTGCATACACGCTCACGTCATCGTCGACATACTTTCTTGCCAAGTCTTTTGCAAAGTGTTCTCTCACTCGAACGCTGAGCTCATATGAAGGATCTCCCTGAACCGAGGAAAGAATCTCAGCAATTCTCTCGGCTCGGTCAAGAGTTCTCTTTCCGGTGTACGGAGCATACGAGCGACGAAGATAGACACCAAGACCTCTCTTGATGACATCAGCTCCGGACGTTCTGTTCTCCGCAAGATCGCGGACAGAGTCATCGATAAGCTTTCGCATGCTGTCAACCGTTTCGACAACCCATGCGGCCTTCCCGTCGAAGTCTGTACGAAGCTTCTGCCTAGCCTCATCTCTCTCTGCTCGCATCCGCTTCGCTGTCTCTTGAGCCTTGTTCGCCAAGTCAAGAGCAAGTTTCTTTGCAGACTCAACCTTGATAAGCCTGACCATCTCCTGCGCCAGCATTCGAGCTTCTGCAATGGAACCTTTCAGGCTTTCAACCTCGGAAGAAATGACAGAGTCCTCTCCCTCAAGAGCCTTGATGTAATCATCCGTGACGTCAGAGTTCTTCTCCGCTTCATCTATTCTCTTCCGAATATCTACAAGCTGCTTCTCAAGATCGTTCTTAGAAACTTCCGTTGCTTTGGACAGCTCGCGAAGAACAGTTCTTATATTCTTCAGCGCAGCCCGCAGCTCGTCTTTGTTGCGCGTCTCGATCTCAACTCTATCAGCATGAGAGATGAAAGCATCCGTGCTTCCAAGGGCTTTGCCTATCGTCTCGGCTAGCTCCTTGCGCTGCTCTTCCGGAACAGATCTGAGAGCGATGTCGAAGTTGTCTGCCATGCGGCTCATGGCCGTGCTCAATCTTGAGATTTCTGCTCTTGCGTTTCTTTCAACGGCAACACCGACATCTTTCATCTCGTTGATAGCTTCGGCATCCTCCTTCGAAAGATCTTTTTCCTTCAGCCCTAGCGCCTTGAGCGTATAGTTTACAGGCTTCAGCACTTTCTTGACCAAGCTTTCAACATAGAGTCCGTACTTCTTCTTCTCGCGAATCAGATCTCCTGTGCTGTTGATTCTCTTTCCTCCAAGCTTGCCTTCATCCTGAACAAGTCTAAGAGCATCCTGCGCCTTGAATGTAATCGTCGGAGCCCACGAGCTAGATAGCGACGCGTTGCCAACGACGTCTCTGTGATTGATTCTCTTGACGATGTACAACATGCCATGAAGAAGAGACCGAGCAACGTCGTCGTCAACCTTCCCGTCTTCTCCTCGAAGGAAGATCTTGAAAGCTTCAACAAGATCGCCCATATTCTTCTCGCTGTTGCTGTTCATGATTCTCCACATGTTTTCGGGAATAATCATGCCGTTCTGTTTTGCTGCCGTTAGCAAGAAGTGCAGCGTCGAAACAAACTCTGGCGTTATGCTTTGCTCATCGAACTTTCCAGACAAGAAGGATGAGTCTTCCATCATCGCCTCAATCCTTGCGAATGTAAGCGACACGCGCTCCCCTTTCAGCTTGTCTCCAAGGAACTGATGAACAAGAGCAAAGACATTTTCCGGAGAGGCTTCGCTTGGACTCAGATCATAATTCGCAATGTCGTCCGGAGTTACATCTCGTCCCGAGCTGAATTGTTCAGAGCTTCTCTCAGGCCTGTTGTTTTCAAAATGCACCTTGTTGTAATAGATGCCTACGACAGGATTGTCGGCAACGTTTCCGACGTTATCATAGTCTATTGACTGAAGCAATGCCGGAAGATTCTTGTCATTGTAATCCCGGCTTGCCATTCTTACGAAGTATAAAAACAGCTCTTCAGGTTTTTCGTACGCGATGATAAGCTCATCAGCAGCGATGCCTAAGTCTTGTTCGAATGGAATCTTTTCTCTCTGCTCCTGCGTATAGTTTCTGCGCTTTGCGACAGCTCTAGCTTCAGCCTCTCCATAAAGTCTATGATAGATAGACAGGCCGCGAGTCTCCTCTGTAAGTGGCTCGCCTTTATCAACGAGCGCGAATTGCTTACCCCCTTCTGATATGCTCCGGGAGTTAGCAATCTTCATGATCTTCTCCTTGTAAACCTCCTTCCACTTATCAAGGACCTCTTGACTCAGCTTGTTCTGCGGAGGGTTGCCCCACTTATAGTGGTGAACCTTTGTGATCTCGTTGACAGATGTGATGTAAAACGTCGTCGCGCCTTCTTCGCTGGGATTGCCTCCAATGGGGGTTCGCTCCTTTATTTGGATGACATGTTGGAGCTCATGTAATAGAATAGCACGAGCAGCAGAAGGACCAAGCTCTGATGAAAGATATAGCTCATTGTGTGTTGGGTCGTATGCGCCGTTTGCATTGAGCTCAGACAGCTCATCGGTGCGAATTATTCTTATGTCTGCGATGTCTGGGTACAGATCAAATAGCTCGGGATAATCATACACATCCCCAAGGCGAATCTTAACATCCTTCGGGAGATAGTTGTCCATAGCTCTTCGATTACCCTTGTCTCTGAAGAAGGGAACCAACTGGAGGAAAGACTTGTAGTCATGAATCTTTCCATCTTCGCCTTCGTAAGGTCGGATGAATCCTGAATCGTTGGCGTTAAGCTCGAACTTATACATGCCGTCAGCCGCAAGGAAAGGAGCCTTCTTCCCTCTATACTTCAAGCTGGTGGCAGCAGTGAAGTTCACGATGTTCTTGCTGATGGCTGCATCATAAGCTGTAGCAGCAATCTCTCCATCAGGCGTTTCGATAATGACGGCATCGTTGTCCGTATAGTCAGACGAATTCTTGAAGTATGGATGATCCGCG
>CALWYB010000129.1 GCA_944385665.1 uncultured Oscillospiraceae bacterium | reverse complement strand
TGGAATGAAAGAAGATCCGAAAATATTTGTCAGTCGGGTGAGTCAGATGATACATGGCCAACTTCTTTTAGCTATTAAAAATATGGCAGAGACACCAATTTTATCAAAAGAGCTGGAATGATAAAACTTTTTACAAAGCCTCTCGGATGATGTAATTTTCATCATCCGAGAGGCTTTGTTTATTGTTTGGACATTGGAGAAAAGATACAATGAAGGCAAAGAAATGACGAAGGAGGTCATTTGAATGTATTATTCCAGTGGAAACTATGAAGCTTTTGTTCGGCCACTCAAACCGGAGGGTGTGGAACGAAAATCTGCCTATATTGTTGGAACCGGTCTGGCAGCTTTGACTGCTGCCTGCTACTTGGTGAGAGATGGGCAGATGCCGGGAAAACGCATCCATATCTTTGAGAAGGATCCTATCCCCGGCGGGGCCTGCGACGGCTGGGAGTACCCGGGCTTGGGGTATGTGATGCGGGGCGGCCGTGAGATGGACAACCACTTCGAGGTGATGTGGGACCTGTTTCGATCCATTCCCTCCATTGAGAACCCGGAACTGAGCGTGCTGGACGAGTACTACTATCTCAACAAACGGGACCCCAACTACTCCCTCATGCGGGCCACCCAGAACCGTGGGGAGGACGGTCACACCGACGGGAAGTTCGGCCTGTCCGACGCCGGGGCCATGGAGATCATGAAGCTGTTCTTCACCCCCGACGAGGAGCTCTACGACAAGCCCATCACAGACTACTTTAGTGACGAGGTGCTGAACTCCAACTTCTGGCTCTACTGGCGCACCATGTTCGCTTTCGAAAATTGGCACAGTGCCCTGGAGATGAAGCTCTACCTCCGTCGCTTCATCCATCACATTGGCGGTTTACCCGACTTCAAGGCTCTCCGCTTTACCCGTTACAATCAGTACGAATCCATGATCCTGCCCATGGTGACCTATCTGGAGAAGGCAGGCGTACAGTTCCACTACAATACCAAGGTTATTGATGTGGAGTTTGACATTCGCGCCGGTCAAAAGCTTGCTCGTCGCCTCACCTTGCAGTTTGAAACCGGAGAGGAACAGATCGATCTTATTGAGCAGGATCTGGTCTTTATCACACCGGGTGGCTGCGTGGAGAACTCTGCTCTGGGTTCTCAGAACACTCCCGCTCCTTACAAGCCGGAGCTGAAAGAGGGTGGCGGCTGGGATATGTGGCGGCGCATCGCGGCCCAGGATCCTTCCTTCGGTCATCCCGAGAAGTTCTGCGGCGATCCGGAGAAGAGCAACTGGATGAGCGCCACCGTCACCACCTTGGATGACAAAATTCCGCCCTATATTCAAAAAATCTGTCAGCGGTATCCTTTCAGCGGCAAGGTGGTCACCGGCGGCATCGTCACCGTGAAGGATTCCAACTGGCTTTTGAGTTGGACCTTCAACCGCCAACCCCAGTTCCGCAGCCAGCCCAAGGGCCAGCTGGTGGGCTGGATCTACGGTCTGTTCAGCGATAAGCCCGGCAACTATGTGAAAAAGCCCATGCGGGAGTGTACCGGCAAGGAGATCTGCATGGAGTGGCTCTACCACTTGGGTGTACCTGAGGGGGAAATTGAGTCTCTGGCCGAGTGCAGCGCCAATACTGTCCCCTGCATGATGCCCTATATCACCGCCTTCTTTATGCCCCGGGCGGCGGGGGACCGACCGGATGTGGTGCCCAGGGAGGCTGTCAATTTTGCCTTCATCGGTCAGTTCGCCGAGACCCCCCGAGATACCATCTTCACTACGGAATACTCCATGCGTACCGGCATGGAGGCGGTATATACCCTGCTGGACATCGACCGGGGAGTGCCAGAGGTCTGGGGCAGTACCTTCGATGTTCGAGACCTGCTCAATGCAACGGTACAGTTGAGGGACGGCCGGAAGATCACAGATATGCATTTGGGCTTAAAAGAGCGGATGGCATTGAAGGAAGTGCTGAAAAAAATCTCTGGTACGGATGTGGAGAAGCTGCTAAAGGAATATCATGTCATCTGACCTTTAATAGCTTTTCCACTAAATAGACCGATATCGTATTTTAGCAATTCTTTCAGTTAGAACATTTGTAAACCGTGCAGTGCATAGCCGTGCGGTAAGCAGCACTTAATGGAAAGATACTATTTGAAAAGGAGAAATAGAAGATGGACGTTTCTATGCAGATAAAAAAAACAGCTCTGCGCACAGCGCTGGGATATATTGAAAAAAATCCCGAGGAAAATGTGCTTAAACTGATGGACTGGGTGGATAAGCTGGCAGGAGATGGACCGAACAGCTTCCCCGCACAGCGCAAAGCGTTTCGAAATGTTTTAAACGATCCGGAATGTAGCATGTACCAGCTCATTATGAGCGTTTTCCGGGACATTGACAATGATGTGTTGAAGGTGGTTTTTGAGAACTTCTTCCTGAATGCCAGTCTAATCGGCTGGCCCAAGCAGGAACACTATCGTAAGGAGTTGAACTGCAATATTCCTTGGGCGATTCTCATGGATCCTACCTCTGCCTGTAATCTTCACTGTACTGGCTGCTGGGCTGCTGAATACGGCAACAAGCTGAACCTGACATACGAGGAACTCAGCGACATTGTCCGCCAAGGCAAAGAGTTTGGAACTTATATGTACATCTTCTCTGGCGGTGAACCTCTGGTTCGGAAAAAGGACATCCTCCGGCTGTGCACCGAACACAGCGACTGCCAGTTCCTGGCTTTTACCAATGCCACTCTGATTGATGATGCGTTTGCGAAGGAAATGCTGCGGGTGAAAAACTTTATTCCCGCCATCAGTGTAGAAGGGTTTGAAGACGCTACCGATTTTCGACGGGGGGCGGGCACCTATCAGGCAATCATGAAGGCTATGGCTATTCTGAAACAATACAAATTGCCCTTTGGTGCATCCTGTTGCTACACCTCGAAAAATGTGGACTCCATCAGCTCCGAGGCTTTTATCGATCATCTGGTGGAGTGTGGGGCCAAGTTCGCCTGGTTCTTCCACTACATGCCGGTGGGTAACGAAGCAGTGACCGACCTGCTGCCCAATCCGGAGCAGCGTAAGCTCATGTACCGGAAAGTGCGGGAGTACCGTTCCACCAAGCCCATCTTCACGATTGATTTTCAGAATGACGGCGAGTATGTAGGCGGCTGCATCGCAGGAGGCCGTAACTATCTCCATATTAACGCCAATGGCGATGTGGAACCCTGTGCGTTTATCCACTACTCTGACTCCAATATCAGAGAAAAAACCTTGCTGGAAGCTTTCCAATCTCCTCTGTTTATGGCCTATCACAACCACCAGCCCTTCAATTGCAACCACCTGCGTCCCTGCCCCATGTTGGAGAATCCTGACATGTTAAAAATGATGGTACATCAGTCCGGAGCCCATTCTACGGATCTTCAATCTCCGGAGAGTGCTGACCATCTGTGTGACAAGTGCCGTAACTATGCTGCTTGTTGGGCCCCGGAAGCGGACCTTTTATGGAACGAAAGAAATAAGAATTGAGCCAATGGGCTGTCTCTGACAGAGCAAGCCGTCGGAATCTCTGTTTGCGGCAGAGATTTCGACGGCTTCTAAATTATGGGGAGATTTTATGATAAGTGTTACACAAATTGCACTTGGGCTTATTGGAATAGTTTGTATCTTGTTTCCAAAGCAAATCACCTCTCTTTTACCATATTTGATGGGCATTATGATGATCCTAATTGGCCTGATTGGTATCCAACCAGTTGGGGAAAAATTCCGGCAGGCTCCTGACATATTTGCTCGTAAATTGGTTCTATTGATCTTGGGACTTTCTTTTCTGGTTCAAGGCAAAACCGCGCTGGTGCCAATAGGAATTATCTGGGCCGTCTTGGGGCTTTGGAAGACGACAGATGCTTTCGTTGACTTCTGGGAAGCATATCAGGCAAAACAGGGGGTCCTATCTGCTCTCGGAGAACTACTTATTCGTCTGATTTTATCTCTCCTTCTGTTATTTGACCCGTATGGAAAATTCACACCACATATTGCTATTTTGGGGGCGACACTGTTGCTAAACGCCATTTTCCCCGAAAGGCGATGAAATCGGATGAGATAGTCGTTATAAACTTTTCGAGGTGCCCTATGAGAAAAAGTCTGTCCCCAAAGAAAAAAATAGTATGTTCCGCAATACTCAGTTTTCTTACATTGTTTACCTTGCTTTGGTTTGTTTTCCGAAACCACTATAAAGAAATATTTCAAAACATTCAAACAGCCAGTATAAGAGGCTTGCTTTGGATCCTTTGCATGGGATTTGTCTATCAACTCTTAGATAGTTTGCTCTGTCTCATATTCGTAAGAAGGACGATTCGTTTTTTTTCTTTCAAACAGGCGGTAGAGGTCACACTATTGGGTGTGTTTGGAAATGTTGTTACCCTTTCTGTGGGATCAATCCCCATGCAAAGCGCTTATTTACATCGTAAGGGAATGGAGCCTGGAGAAGCTGCGGGAATCATGAGTATGGAATATGTGCTCCATAAATCAACCATTTTGCTGTGTAGTAGCGTACTACTTCTGCTTGAGGGGCAGAAGCTTTTTAGGCAACATCGAAATTTGCTCAGATATGTCGTGTTCGGGTATCTGATATGTATTATTATCATTATATTGCTCATTCTGATATGTACTCTGGAAAATTTCTATCGGTTCATCTGCAAAGGAATTTGTCGATTAGAAAGTCTTTCAAAGTGGGCAGATCGTGCGATTCAATGGAAACAACAAGTAGATGCGCTACATATAGGAGCAAAGGATTTGCTTCACACCCCAAATATAATCTTGGTTGGGGTAGGAATCAACGCAATCAAGTTGATGGGGCTCTATTCAATTCCATACCTGTGCATGAGAGCGATTGGCATTGATTATTTTTCTCTTATTCAAATACAGACATTATCTGCTTTGGCACATGTTATTTCCAATGCTCTGCCTAATATTGCTGGAATGGGCTCAGTAGAAGCAGCTTTTCTGCTGTTGTTTTCCTGTTACATGGATGCGGCAGATGTATCTTCTGTACTTGTTCTCTATCGGCTCTCCACATATTTTGTTCCATTTTTGCTTAGTGCGTTTGCAACAGAAAGAATCGGACTGCGCTTGTATACAAAAGAAAGGTCCAATACCTCAATGCACACATCGAATCAGGAGGAGAATCATGGAATATCCT
>CALWYB010000128.1 GCA_944385665.1 uncultured Oscillospiraceae bacterium | reverse complement strand
ATTAAGATTTAAAAAGATTATTGGATTAAAATAGAGAAAAGCATTGGCGGTTTGAAAATTTCTGAGTTTGTAAGAGATTATCTGACAATGAAAATGGGGAAGATTACTTCGAAAAGCGAAATATATGATACTTTTAAAGAATTTGTCACTGACCCCAGAAATAATTATGATGAAGAAGGAGTTTTAGAGGAACTTGCGGCATATGCAGATTATTATTCACAATTTTTATATTACAATTCGAAAAGCGAAAAGATAAACGATTGTCTTAAACAGTTTCAATTATTGAAATCCACTACGGTATATCCTTTGCTCCTTTCAATTTTTGACGATTGTTATACGTTTAAAAAGCTTTCAGAAAATAGTTTGGTAGATACTATGAAAGTATTGATTTCTTATATTTATCGAAGGCAGGTTTGTGGTTATAAGACTAATGCGCTAAATAAGGCTTTTGCGTCACTTATCAGAGAACTTGAAGAACATGAAGAGCATGGCGAGTATTCGGAAAGACTTTATTGTATTTTGAGTAAAAAGACTTCATCTTCGACATTCCCAAGAGATGATGAGTTTAGGATTGGTTTTGTTCAAAAAGATATGTATAAAAGCAAAATAGATAAGTATACCTTAACAATGCTTGTCAATTACAATACCAAAGAGAAAATAGAACTTTCAAATGACGTAACAGTAGAGCATATAATGCCGCAGACATTGTCCCCTAAATGGCAGTTGGAGTTGGGAAACAGATATGAAGAAATAGTAGCTAAATATCTGCATACAATAGGCAATCTAACATTTACAGGTTATAATTCAGAGCTATCCAATAAAAGCTTTGATGAAAAAAAAGAAATATATGCTCAATCTAATATCGCTCTTTGCCGAGAAATATGCCAATATGACAATTGGAACGAAAAAAGTATAGAAAAAAGAGCTGGGGTATTGTTTGAAAGGGCAAAAGACATTTGGTATCTTCCTGAAAAATACCAAAAACGGAAAATTGGCGCAACAGAGATAGAGTATTCTACAACTTATGATATAATGACGGATATCAATGTTACAGGTGAAAAACCTAAACAGTTGGTTATAATGGATACTGAGTATAATGTTTCGAGTTGGAAAGACTTATTAAGGACACTTTGTTATGAACTTTATAATCTTGATAGTGCAGTAATGCATAATTTAATAAGACATAAAGATTTTTCGGGAAGAGAGCGTTATATTATTGACAGCACTTCAGAGAACATGAAGTCACCTTTCAAGATAGGCGAAAAAATATATATTGAAACCAATTTAAGCGCACTTGATATCTTAAATTATTGCAAGTTAATTTGTGAGCACTATCAAGTGTCAGATGAAGTATTTTTTACATTAAATGCTAATCGGTAGCATTCTATGTTTTCGGAGTTTATGAAAGACGAAATGCGCAGGCCCATGATGCTGCTTGTAAGGGCGGGAAAGGAATAGACATGACAGATAACGAAGCGCGATTGATGTCCGCCGTTCTGGAGTACGAGGAAGGCCACCGCCGAAGGACCGAGCATATTCTGGCGGTTTACGCCCTGTCACAGCTGCTGGGCTTCAGGCATAGTCTGCCCGAAGACCAAAAAAGGCTGCTTTCGGCGGCAGCCATTCTGCACGATATAGCCATAAAGACATGCAAGGAAAAATACGGCGACGCATGCCTTGAAAACCAGAAAAGGGAGCTGCCCCGGCTGATAAGGCGGTTTATGGAAAAAGCGGGATACCGCGGGGATTGTATCGCACCCGTTACTTACCTGGCATTGAATCACCACGGTTATGACAGCCGAGGAGGAATAATAATGGACATTCTGATGCAGGCCGACCTGACGGTCAACGCGCTGGAAGAGGGGAAGGGCGATATCCCATGCCCCGGGATATTCGAAAGCAGCGGACAGTGGCTTTTGGATATATGCCGCAAGGCGGGAGGAAAATAAAAAATTATGTATCTTGAGACCGAAAGGCTTATCCTCCGGCAGATGGATATGGGGGACATAGGCGACCTGGCCGAAATGCTGGAGGACCAGAAGGTCATGTATGCCTATGACCATACCTTCGGAGACGATGAAACCGAAAAATGGCTTAAAAGGCAGATGGAAAGGTATCAAAAGTACGGTTTCGGCCTGCTTTTGTCGGTAAGAAAATCCGACATGCAGGTGGTGGGGGAGGCCGGCCTTACCATGCAGCCCTATGGCGGGGGCGAGGTTTTGGAGATAGGCTATCACCTTAAAAGGCGTTTTTGGCATATGGGCTACGCCGCCGAAGCGGCAAAGGCGCTGCGGGATTACGCCTTTGACATTTTGGGGCATGAAAGGGTTTACGCCATTATCAAGCAGGACAACCTGGCTTCGATAAATGTCGCTAAAAGGGCCGGGCTTGAGGTATCGGAGGAGTTTTCAAAGGATTATACCTCCGGCAAGGCGCCCCACTACCTTTTCAAGGCCGAAAAAAAGGTTTCCAACTCGCCGTATATCGAGACACCCGACCTTATCCTGCGCAGGTTCGCGCCAAGGGATATCCCTGCTTTGCATGAAATACTCAAAGACGCCGGGGTAAACAGGTTCCTGCCCTGGTACCCGACCAAAAACCTTATGGAGGCAGGGGAGTTTTTAAGGAAGAGGTATGAACTGAGGTATGGGGAAAAAAGCGGTTATTTTTATGCCGTATGCCTTAAATCGGACAATATACCGATAGGTTACATAAACGCAGAAACCGAGGGCGCCCATGACCTGGGTTACGGCCTGCGGCAGGATATGTGGGGCAAAGGGATAATGAGAAAGGCAGG
>CALWYB010000127.1 GCA_944385665.1 uncultured Oscillospiraceae bacterium | reverse complement strand
TCTGGTTGAGGGTATGAACTGGATGCCACCCTGCCATTGCAAAAATAGGTTGTCTGCAAAAAGTGAAGCCGATATCTACTCACAGGATATCGGCTTCACTTTTTGCAGGTTGCTTTTAGTCCATATTTTAGTACATATGAAGAACAATTTGCTTCCCAAATCGCAGAATTTCTGCTATAATGTTGTAGTTAAAGAACCCCCTTTGAAATGGCTCAAAGGGTATGTAGAGAAAGGAGGGACATGAAAGTTCATCCTCCTACAAATCCGGGAGAAATCATATCAAACTTTGGTAGACTTGCCCAACAGTTATGAGAAGATGAAAGAAGGGATCGTGTCCATGGATAATCCGGAAATAGAAGCTATGGATAAAAGCATTGCCGTAAAAGGATCAACAATATTCATTGCAGGAGTGTATGGGACCGGAAAGAGCACAATGTGTTCAGTTTTGTCCGAGATGCTCCATATTCCAGCATTTTCTGCCGGTGACTTAATTAGTGCAACCAATGGTGAGCAGTATGGCGTAAACAAGGCAGTTTCAGATAAGAACAAAAACCAAATCTTGTTAGCCGAACGTGTACGACAACTCACCCAGGAAAACCAAAAAATCATCCTTGCTGGGCATTTCTGTATTTTCAACGCTGATAATGAAGTTGAAGTTCTTCCAGAATCGGTTTACCCCGCACTGAATATTTCACGAATCATTCTGCTCGAAGCAGATATCCAAACTATTATCTCAAATCTGCGCCGTCGAGATGGAAAGAATTACCCAGTTAAAAGCGTTTCAGCATTGATTGAAAAAGAGCGAGAGCAAAGTAAGCAGATTGCAGAACAACTAAACTGCCCGCTCAATATTTACCAAATGACTTTTACGGATAAAGATCCTGAATATGTTGCTTCGCTGCTTCGCTAAGGAGGGTAAGCATGAGAGTTCTGCTTGATACTAATATCATTATCTATCGTGAGAATAAAAAAATGACCAATTACAGTATTGGCCATCTATTTCGCTGGCTTGACAAGCTGAAGTATGACAAACTTATACATCCTTTAACAAAAAAAGAAATTGCTATGTATAAGTATGCCGACCCGGCAGAAGCCATGACACTCAAGCTTGATGCTTATCAGGAGTTAAAGACACAGGCTCCTATGGCAGAGCAAGTAGCAGCTCTCGCAGCAACAACAGATAGGAATGAAAATGACAGGATCGATACCGCTTTGCTCAACGAAGTTTATCAAGGACGTGTTGATTTACTCATTACTGAGGACAAGCGGCTTAGGCGGAAGGCAGAATTATTGGGGCTTGAACATAAAGTCCTGTCTATAAATGCATTTCTTACGATTGCCACAAGTGAAAATCCAGGCCTAATTGAATATAAAGCTCTTGCGGTGAAGAAAGTCCCCATTGGCTCTCTCGATGTAAACAATGAGTTTTTTGATAGTTTGCGGAATGCGTATCCTGGCTTTAATGCATGGTTCAATAAGAAATGCGATGAAGATGCCTACATCTGTCGAGACGATACGGACCGCTTGCTTGGATTCCTATACTTGAAACCAGAAAATGAAGAGGAAAATTATTCTGATATATCTCCATGCTTTCCGCCAAAGAAACGACTTAAGATTGGGACCTTCAAAGTTGATGCAACAGGCTTTCGACTTGGAGAGCGGTTTATAAAGATAATTTTGGATAATGCAATTGAACAAAATGTAGACGAAGTGTATGTAACTCTGTTCGATGATCGCCCAGAACTCGAGACACTTGTAACACTGCTTTCTCGCTGGGGATTCGAAAATTACGGTACGAAAACAAGTACGGGTGAAAAGGTTTTAACTAAACAAATGAAACAGTACCTTCCAGAGTTATCCCCTCGGAAAAATTTCCCCAACTTAAAGTATGAGGTACAAAAGTTTATATTGCCAATTCTCCCGAAATACCATACATCTCTACTTCCAGATTCGATTTTACGGAACGAAAATGAAAATGATTTTGTAGCGAAGACTCCTTATCGTTACGCATTGCAAAAAGTATATATATCATTTGCACCGGAAAGGAATATTCATCCCGGAGACATCGTGATATTTTATAGAAATGGGGTGCCGGGTAACGCTGGATACACTGCAGTATTGACTTCTGTAGCTATTGTTGAAGAGGCTACAAGTGATTTCAGGTCAAAAGAAGAATATATGCGCCATGTTCAAAATCGAAGCGTGTTTACAAATGACGAATTAGAGCAGTTTTGGCGGAAATACCGAGGCAATCAAATAGTGTTGAAATTTATTTTCGTTAAAAGTCTTATCAAACGTCCCATATTAAAATTTTTATGGGATACTGATATAATTGCATTTCCGGGTGGCCCAAGGCCGTTTACACGAATAACAGACGAACAGTTTAATATGATACTAAACGAGGCTCAAACGGATTTAAGCCGTTACTGGAGGTGATTTTTTGGAGTCGATATTGTTATCAATAAATCCGGAATATGTGGAGAGAATACTTGCTGGGTCAAAAAAATATGAGTTTAGAAAACGGTTGGCAAACAGAACTGTCGATAAAATTCTGATGTACTCAACTGCACCAATAATGAAAGTTGTCGGAGAGGTCGAAGTTGTAAAAACAATATCATCCTCACCTTCTGCGCTTTGGGAATGTACTAAGAAATTTGCGGGTATATCTCGTGATAAGTATCGGAAATATTTCAAAGGCTGCAAAGTTGCTTATGCCTACCAATTGGGAAAAGTTATACGGTATGATCCGCCAAAAGAACTGAGTGAATTCAGTATAGACTTACCCCCACAATCATTCATATATCTATCGGGAGAACAGGCGGAAAATAAAGATTCTGATGTGACTCATTCAGACATATAATGTGAAAACACTGCGTTGTAGCTTAGCTGATGTGATAGAATTGCTACAAGGCGGATTTATAAAGATTTCAAATCAATAAAAAATTCATTTTTTATTGCAGCGAATGGTCATTTGAAAGGGTCATCTAAAGTGTCCACCCCACCCAAAAATCCTTGCTATCCCGTCTGGGATGGCAAGGATTTTCTGTTATGGAGCACGATGTGAGCCCAAGGCCTTTCCGATTAGGGGCACGCGGCTCATAACACGAAGGGGCCTGGCGCGATGGATACACCGGTTGTTCCGGCAGCCCGGCTCAAAGGTGACGCCGGCCCAAAATACCGATCACTTGCCCGCTTCCGTCAGCGGATACCGATAGGAATTGTCCATGCAATTCTGGGGTAGGCATCGCTGGGGACGCCAAGGCGAAACAGGCTTTCCGTATCAAATCCCCTTACAGTTCCCCATGATTATCCCTCTTTCCACGGATACCGTTCTGCTGCACAACGTTGCGGGCAAGCCATTGCCCCAGCACGTCCTCCGGGGCCGTCTCGGTCTCCAGGAGCCCCAGGGCCTCTTTCACCTCCGCTTTGGGGCAAACTCGCTGGACGGCCTCCCGCAGGTCTCCCCGCACCCCGCCGCAGTGGGAGTAAAAGGGAAAAAGAACCTTGCCGGAAAAGTCGTAGTGGGAAAGCCAGGAGGCCAGGGGCGGGGCGATAGTCCCGCACCAGTTGGGGGATCCCACGAAGATTGTCCGGTAGGGCTGGGGTCCCGGCCCCATCACCAGCAGCCGGGGCCGGACACCGGCTGCGATCTCCCGGCGAGCCTGCTCCAGCAGTTGTGGGAAGGACACAGGATAGGGCTGCCTGGGGAAGATCTGGCACAGATCCCCGCCGGTCAGGCTCTGGAGGCGCAGGGCCGCCTCCCTGGTGTGGCCGGTATAGGAATAACAGACGATCAGCGGCTTCATGCCTGGGCCTTTCCAAAGCTCATGCAAGGGGCGATCACGTCCCCAGTGCGCAGGTACTGGTAGGTGGGCATTTCAAACAGCACCGGTTTGAGGGCGCGGTAATCCAGCTTGCCCTGCTCGCCCAGCACGCTCTCCTCGGCGCAGGTGGCGTCGATGGTGCAGATGAAACTCTCGAAGCCCTTGGTGTTGTAAATGTCCTCCACGCTGCACACCATGGAGACGGGAGCGTCCTCCAGGACAGGGACGCCGTTCTCCAAGGTGTAGGCAAACAGCTGGGACTTATCCTCCTTGCTGCCGCTGACGCATCCCGTTTTGTCCGCCTGGGGCAG
>CALWYB010000126.1 GCA_944385665.1 uncultured Oscillospiraceae bacterium | reverse complement strand
AGGTCTTTGGTTAGTACCAAATTGATCTTGTGGTCGGTCGCGTCCTGCACCAGCCGGTTGAACCCCGGACGGTCGAAGGTCGTACCGGAGACCCCATCGTCGCAGTAGTAGTCGTAGAGCGTCCAGCCCTGTTCCCGCACATACCGGGCGAGCATTTCCTTTTGATTTTCGATTGACACAGACTCACCGGCGCGTTCATCGTCCCGGCTCAGTCTGGCGTAGATTCCAACACTGTACTGTTCCTGCATTTTCTTCTTTAACCTCCCGAAATGCAGTGCGTATCACAATCAGAAATCCTGATTGTATTATACCACTGCGGCGCTGATGATTCCACTGGGCAAAGTGCCGGGATTCACTTCACCCGTTCTATCGCTTCAATCGTGAGAGCGTCCAGCAGATCGCACATCTCCGCATTCCCCACAAAAAAGCTCTGGACATGGTAGATGGTCCCATCCTCCGTGACCATATCCGCATGGTCGGGGACCGGCAATCTTTTGGGGCAGGGCCGTAAAACATCTATGTTCTGTTTCTTCTGAGTTTTCATATTCGCAATTCCTCCGTATTCGCCGTGTGTAGCACAGCAGCCCGCCGCAGTCAAGGAACCGGCTTCGCCTCGCTGCGCGTCCTTGACAGCGGCGTTCTGCTGTGCAGATGGGTTAAGGCCGCCCTTTGCCAAAAGGCTTTGACTGGTTATGGTTCTGTTTACATAGCACGCTCCTTCCCGCTGGCGGGGAGGGCGGACGGAGGAAAAGGAAAGAGCCGCATGACGGTAAAAAATCTTCCCATACCGACTACACAGAAACCCACGCGGATTTCTGCGTTCATGCGGCATTAGGAAGACTTCGCTTCGTCAGCGGCTCCACAGCACAGCTACTTTATTTGGTTGATTTCAGTATATCAGGAACATGTGTTCGAGTCAAGATTCCAAGCGAAAAAAGTGTTCGTGTTCGCGCAAAATTCACAGAGGAACGGGTTTGGGACTGAGATTGAAGAGTAAGAGCAAGCACAGCAAGTGTATGTACACTTGCAGAAAAGCGGTGCTTGCCATACCGGAGTGACTTGCTGATTAGCAAGCACATCCGGTGTGGCCACACACCGGAAAAATGGCGCTCCGGGCTGATTGCCGGATCGCCATTTTTCTTTTTTTGGGATAGTCCCAAACCCCAATTCAAAAAAGGTTACACCCCTCTTGACAAGTAACGGAGAATCTTATAATATGAAATCAGCTTCATGTGAAGTCAGCTTCATTTGTGAGGGAGGAGGCACCATGAAGACCAAAGTTAAGGAATTGCGCTTAGCCGCAGGCATGACTCAGCAACAGTTAGCCAATCTTGTGCGCGTATCATCTCGCACCATTATTTCGCTTGAAAAAGAACAGTATAGTCCTTCACTTATGTTGGCCTACCGGCTCGCTCAAGTATTTCATACTACCGTAGAGGATCTATGCTGTTTGGAAGAGAACAAACGATTGGAGGATGAAAAATATGAAAATCTATAATAAAAAAGGATTTTTCAGTGGTGTATTATGGACCGCAGCCGGAGCCTTCTGCTTGTACCGGGATATTGTGGATTCTGCGGATTTTCTACCCCAGCAGATTAAGAGCGTGGTAATTTCGCTATTATGTCTGGCTATCGGACTGACCAGCCTGATCCGAGCTTTTTCTAAATCATCCACCCGTGAAGATCGCATTGAGGAAATGGATGAACGCAACAGATTGGTGCGGCTAAAGACGAATTCTCTTACTTTGAACATCCTTGGTTATCTGCAACTCGCTGGAATGATAATTGGCATTTTAGGATTTGCCTTCACTGAAAGCGAGGTATATGGATTTCTATTTTTGTTCGCCGGGTTGTCCATCACTGTGACGGCAGTAATTTCCTTCATCGCGACAGTCTGGTATGAAAAACATCTGTGAGGAGGACTATGATATGCCAAATTCCAGAGAAGAAGAAACTCAGCGCGTCCGAGAACAACATCTGTTGCGAGACGAACGAGACTATGAAGTTGAAGCGCAGGGTATAGAAAAAGCACACCGCGTTATTCTGTGGATTTCTCAGATATTGGCTGCCCTTTGTGTCCTCCAAAACAATCCTGCTTGGGCAGCATTGTTTTCCTTGACTTTCGCTTCCGCCGCCGCTAAATCCTTTCATCGCTTTTCCAGCGACCGGGAGAAAGCCCCTTTACTACTTGGAATAGCATCTACGGTGGTAGCTTTCGGACTGGTAGCATGGTTTTTCTTGGGAAGTCGGCCAGAATGGCTAACTTTTGGACGGCTGATAGAAGTAGTTGTTCTCTTTCAAGCACTATTGGCTGTGGCCTCTGCGATATTCTTGGGACTGACATTGGGAGCTTTCTGGCTGAAATTCAAAATACAGCACATGGATGGAGATAAGTGGACTGCTTACTTTGAAAATATGACAACAGTAAATTTGCTGGGACGAATGGGGATACTTTTATTCTTATCTCTGTGTGTGGCTGCTGCATTGAGTTACTTTCTCTTTCAGTGGCGAGGATTTCCCTGCGCGTGGCAACTGACTGTTGTATTCTTGGCTTTGGGGATTCTCCGCTTGCCTAAGAAGATGGGAGACCGGCGAGAAGAGTTGGTGACTAAATTACTGCGCTTCAAATCGTCTTCTTTTGATACGGATTCGGAGCATGGAAAAGCCTCTGATGATAAAGAATCTAATCAGTAAGCCAGGGTCTGAAGCAATCTTATTATCTTATTCGACAAGATAAAAAAGCTGGAAACAACAGCGGGAATAAATCTTAAAACAACCTTTCGCATATTTCCGTTTTCCGCATCAAGATTGATAGATTGATATTTAATTAGATTGTTATTTGATTCTTTGGTATTTCTTTTATTTAGTATTCTATTGTGCGGGATTTTCCGTGTACGGTTTTCCCGTGAACGGATTATCCGTATGCGGGTTTTCCGTGTGCGGATTTTCCCTGCACGGATATTGCCCATACGGAGAAGTCGGAAAGCAAATTATTTAGCCTCTGAACGCCGTTTGTCGGGGTAGGAATACCGGGATATGGAACGCCCTTCAAAAAAGTCGCTTATAGCGAAAGAAAACGCTCAAAATCAACCTTTAGCCTGACAGTAAATCGTCCTGTCTATCCGCCTATTTAAGGCAAAGAAAACCGCCTGCCCCACAGGCCGATTGACTCGGCCAAGGAGACAGGCGGTTTGGATTTTCTGATTGCTTACGCACTGCTGATTGTGTGTCATTCTTTATTCGAGGTTGTCATTCATCAGATTCCGGAAGGGCGTGAAGTCATTGGTGGACTCGTACAGGCTGTCCACGCCATCGTTGACGGCGATAAAGCGCACACCATAGCTTGGGAAGATGAGTTCCGTGTACTGACCCACCTGAAGGTATTCACGGCCCAGTCGGGACATGTCCTTGACGATCAGTGTTTCCACCTGACCGTTTTCCATCAACTCCATGACCTGCTGCCAGCCTGGGCGGTTGAAGTTCGTTCCAGAGTAACCGTCATCATACAGAAAGAGGGTGTTGGTGAATCCTTTCTCAGCTGCATACTTCTCCAGCAGAAGTTTTTGATTCTGGATACTGTTAGAGTCATCCGTCTTATTTGTTTTCTGCGTATCCTCCTGACTCAGCCGGCCATAGAGGATGGTATATTTTTCGTTGCTTGCCATTGCTACTCCTTTCCGGGCAAGCCGATACGGTAACAACAAACATACCGTATCTCCTGCCCAATGTCTATCCTCAAATCGAACCTTTTTCTAAATCACTGTCGATGATTTGGAGCATCTGCTCCGTAGGTGTTTTTGCTTTCTCGGCAGTTGAAAAGATGGAGCGGACAAAGAATTTTCGTCCGCCCACGATCATCTCCCGGCGGAGCTCCGTACCATGTTCCGTTTCGTGATAGGATGTATCCCGGTAGATTGGTGTGATCATGTTTTCGTTCCGGAGACCAATTGCTCGCTCCGGAATATAACCACCCAGAATACCTGTCTCCATATACACTTCGAATTCACTTTTCATAGTGTTCCTTTCTCCCAAAACCAATTCGGGCAACAAAAAAGCAGACCGTCACATGGTCTGCTGCCAAGTCTGTTCTTCTTTGTGATCGTCCTCGGCGTGGCCTTGGGCGATTTTCTTTTGTCGTTCTTTCCGGAGGGCCTTGCTGTCTGCGTGGTAGTGCGTGGTGGTGGCGTCCTTCACGGGAGCAGGCCCCTGGCCGCGCTCCAGAGCGTGTCCAAGCTGGACCACACCACCCACAGCACCAGCCCAGTCAGCGCCAGGGCC
>CALWYB010000125.1 GCA_944385665.1 uncultured Oscillospiraceae bacterium | reverse complement strand
GTCACCGGCGAGGCGTTCGCCCAGCGCCCCACGCCTGAACACCTGGCGGAACTGGAACAATCGGCTGTGGACGCCCTGAAAAACATCCGCCGCCGCAACCCCGGCGCGCTGCTGGTGTGGGCGTACGGCATGCTGGGCGAAGGCCGCATGGGCGCGGTGCTGCGCGCCGCCGTGGCCCGCTATACGGCCGAAACCGGCGACGCGCGCGCCTTTTACCTGGCCTTGCCCGCCGCCACACCCCAGACGCTGGGCGCGCGCCAGCACCCCGGCGCGGCCTGCCACCGCCAGGCCGCCGACGTGCTGACGGCCTTTTTGCAAGAGAAGTTGGCGGCGCGCAGCAAACCCGAACACCATTCATAAAGGAGGTTTCATCATGGCACAGTTTCCGCAGGGTTTTCTCTGGGGCGCGGCGTCCGCGTCCTACCAGGTCGAAGGCGGCGCGCGTGAAGGCGGGCGCGGCGCGAGCATCTGGGACACCTTTTCCCACACGCCGGGGCGCACCGCCCGCGGCGAGACCGGCGACGTCGCCTGCGACAGCTACCACCGCTGGCGCGAGGACGTGCAGCTGCTGGCCGACATGCACCTGAAAGCCTACCGTTTCAGCATCGCGTGGCCCCGCGTGGCCCCCACCGGCGGCACCGACTGGAACGCCGAGGGCCTGGCCTACTATGACAAGCTGGTAGACGGCCTGCTGGCAAACGGCATTGAGCCGTGCGTGACCCTCTACCACTGGGACCTGCCCCAGGCGCTGGAGGACAAGGGCGGCTGGCAGAACATCGACACCGCCAAGGCCTTTGCGCAGTACGCCGCCAAGCTGGGCGAGCATTTCAAAGGCCGGGTGCACCGCTGGTTCACCATCAACGAGATCGCCTGCATTGTGGGCCTGGGCTATGGCAGCGGCGTACACGCGCCGGGGCTGCAGCTCTCGCTGGAAGGGCAGTTTGCCTGCTGGCAGAACGTGCTGTATGCCCACTGTCTGGCGGCGCAGGCCCTGCGCGCCGCCGATGCCGAAAACCGCATCGGGTTTGCTTCCACCGGCCGCATCTGTTACCCGCTGACCGAAAGCGAAGCGGACATTGCGGCCGCGCGCCGCGCCACCTTTGCCAGCCCGGACGACGACTGGTCCTTCACCCACCAGATGGCGCTGGACCCCCTGTGCCTTGGGCATTGGCCGCAGCAGGATGTCGGCCCGCGGCTGGCCGCCGCCATCGCGCGGGTACCGGCCGAGATCACAAACGCGCTGCCGTTGGGCCGGCTGGATTTCATCGGCCTGAACATCTACAACGGCGCGCCAGTGCGCATGGGCAGCGCCGGCCCCGAATATGTCGAGCGCCCTGCCGGCTACCCGCGCACCGCCATCGGCTGGCCGGTCGAGCCCAAGAGCCTGGACTGGGGGCCGTATTTCATCGGCGCGCGCTACGGCCTGCCGATGTACATCACCGAGAACGGCCTTTCCTGCAACGACTGGGTCAGCCTGGACGGCCAGGTCCACGACGCCGACCGCATCGACTTTACCGCCCGGTATCTGCTGGCCCTGTCGGACGGCATCGCCCGCGGGGCGGACGTGCGCGGGTACTTCCACTGGTCGCTGCTTGACAACTACGAGTGGCACAGCGGCTATATCGAGCGGTTCGGCCTGGTCTACACCGACTACGCCACCTGTGACCGCACCCCCAAGGACAGCGCCCGCTGGTATGCCCGCGTTGCCGAGACAAACGGCGCCGTGCTGCCGCACCGGTAAGCGCCGGGGCGCCCGTTTGGCTGGCCCGCGCTTTTGCACCGGTTCGCCCCTCTCGCAGCATCCCGCAAAATTCCATACAAACAGGGCCGCCCCCGCTGGGGCGGCCCTGTTTTTCTGCCGGGAGGCAAAGCCCCGGCCAACGTATGGCTGGCAATGGTTTTGGGTACAACCCGGGGCGCGGCCTGCTGCCCCGCAGGTTTACACAATCGCCCGCACGGCGTTTTCTTCCGGCACGCTGGTGATGCCGCCGTGCGTCTGGGTCGAAAGGCTGGCCGCGCAGCAGGCAAACCGGGTGACGGCGCGCAGTTCCTCGGCCGTCAGGTCGGCGGGCGCTTTGCCCAAGCGCAGGAACTGGCTCATGGCGCTGCCGCCGAAGATATCGCCCGCGCCGGTCGTGTCCACCACATGGATGCCCGCCGGGCTTTCCACCGTGGCGCTGCCTTTGGCGTTGGCGACAAAGCAGCCCTTGGGGCCAAGCGTGGCGTAGACCAGCTGCACGCCGTACTCGGCCAGCAGTTTGCGCGCGCCGTCCTCGGGCGCAAGGTGCCACAAAAAGTCGATCTCCTCGTCGCTGATCTTGACGATGTCGGCCTGGCGCAGCCCCCATTCGATCTGGGCTTTGGCGTCGGCTTCGCTTTCCCACAGCGGTTTGCGCAGGTTGGGGTCAAAGCTGATGAGCTTGCCCTTTTCTTTTGCATAGGCCACGGCCTGCTGCGTCGCCGTGCGCGCCGGTTCGCCGGTCAGGCTCAACGTGCCGAAGTGGAACACGCCGGCTTCATCGATGAGGGTCCGGTCCACCTCGTCGGCGCGCAGGCAGGTGTCGGCGCTGGGCTTGCGGGCAAAGCT
>CALWYB010000124.1 GCA_944385665.1 uncultured Oscillospiraceae bacterium | reverse complement strand
ATTTCCTGCTGCTGGGGCGTCAGCTCCCGCATGGCCCCGCTGACGGGGTACTCCGCCACCAGATTGGGCAGATCCCCCGCCTGCTGTGAAAAGATGATGTCCAGCCAGTCATCCTCCTCATACAGTTTCAGACTTTCGGGAATCTGATAGTGACCATCCGCGCTGGTCACTCCGTTCAAACAGGATAGATCAAAATCATCCCTGTGATCCTCGTGCCTGCGCTCATTGTTTTTGTCGTAGTCATCCAGTGCCTGCACCACTCCGGCCCAATCTCCCTGCTGGGCCAATGCCTGTAATCGCTGCTCCAATCGCTCTTCCTTCAGGTCCCACATGGTCTTCTTCAAGTTCCTCACCTCCCTGGTTCCGTTTTTGGCCGTCTCACCGTCTATATAATAGGCGGTGTAATTTATGTAATTATTATAATCGATTACAAAATAAAGTCAAGGGGGTGTGACCATGACCAGAGAAGAAAAAGGGGCGACCCGTTACCGGGCCATGTTCCGACATTATCCGGATGCCCTGACCCCGGCCCAGGTACAGGAGATGCTGGGGATCGGCAGACGGATGGTCTACGGACTGCTGCGCAGGGGAGAGATCCAGAGTGTCCGCATGGGACGGCTGTACCGTATACCCAAGATCGCGGTCATTGACTACCTCTGCGCAGTAGATCAGGCAGAAAAGACTTGAAAACAGCGTCCACGCAAGGTAACATCACAAGACCTTGAATGGACGCTGTTGATTTGAGAGGAGGAATGGATGGTTCCTATGAGCAACCGAGAAGTTACCGGAAGTCTCTTCGAACGAAACGGCCGTTACACCGCTGTTTTGAACTTGTATGATAAAAATGGAAAGCGCAGGCAGAAGTCCATTGCCCTTGGTATTCCGGTGAAGGGCAACAAGCGCAAGGCTCAGGCCCGTCTGGAGGAATTGAAGAAGGAGTACAGTTCCGGGATCATGGAACCGGAAACTCCACAGGAGGAGTCCCCACTGTTTGCGGACTTCCTGAGGGAGTGGCTGAATATCACGGCTCCCACCATTGAGCGCACCACCTATCAGAGTTACAAGGGGCTTATCGACGCCCGGCTGGACGCGTTCTTCCGGGAGCGTGGACTGCGACTGGAGGAACTGGAGCCCAAGCACATCCGGGAGCTCCACCAGTCCATCTTTAAGGACGGTTGTAACGCCAACACCGTGATCCACTATCACGCTGTGGTACGCAAGGCGCTGCAGTATGCGGTGAAGAACGGGATGGTAAACGAAAATGTGGCCGACCGGGTGGACCGGCCCAAGAAGGGAAAATATCTGGCAGCGTTCTACTCCAAGGAGGAACTGGCTGCCCTGTTTGAGGCCACCAAGGAGGACTCCATTTCTGTGGTGATCCAGTTGGCCGCCTACTACGGCTTGCGGCGCAGCGAGGTGCTTGGCATCCGCTGGAGCGCCATCGACTTTGAGAAAGGCACCCTGTCCATCAACCACAAGGTCACCGAGGGCATTGTGGACGGTAAGGTCCGGCTCTACACCGAGGACAAGTTGAAAACCAAGTCCAGTTTCCGCACGCTGCCTCTGATCCCGCCGGTGCGGGTTCTGCTGGAGGAGCAGCGTGCCCGGCAGCAGAAGTACCAGAAACTGTTCAAGAAGTCCTACTGCACCGACTACCTGGACTATGCAGAAAATGGTGGGTGGCTACATCGAGGTGCTCCCCCTGAGCGATGTTTGCCTGGTCTGCAATGAGGACGGCAAATTGCTGGGGCTGGAAGGAAACCGGCGCTTGGGCAACGACATCATTGTCGGCTGTCGGCACATTCTTTCTGGCTGGCGATACTCGATCCGGTGATCTTTGTTCTCTTACCCAAGAGCAGATACAACACTTTGGTGAAGTGTTTGCTAAGCCGGATACCTTCCAACCAGGTGAGGTAGAGGACGCCCTGCGGATTGAGTTCTACTCAATGTAAGGAGGTCAGGATGGACAAGATTGAATTGAAAGTGACGATGGAGCCGGAGCGTTTGGATGCGCTCCGGTATTTTTTGTCCGCAAAGGAAAAGCGAACACCAGAGAAAGAACTGCAGCGGTTGCTGGAAGAGCTCTATGAAAAATATGTGCCAGCGGATACTCGGGAGTATCTGGACAGTAAGAGCAAGCCTGCAGTTCGCCCACGCCCCAGGCGTACAGCAAAAGGCGGGCGCACTGCACAGACACAGGATAACAACATTGACCAGGACAATCCTGGCCAAGATGTTTCGACCGGCTATGACATGGGAGGTAGACACGATGAAAAAGTCTGATTTTTTGAGCCAGGATCTTCGTTCGTCCAATCGGCTGTTGAGTCTTCGCCATCACAAAGATATCCGTTGCCCCGCACCCAGTACCTACAGCAAACAAAAGCCTGCCAAGCGGCGGAATAGGGGGTGTCCCGATGAGCGGCTCCGTTGAGGTCGTGCTGTGGCTCCATGAGTATGAGCTCAAGGCACTGGATAAGCATCTTGCTTCGAATGGAACTGATGTTGAAAAGCGAATGCAGGAAATGCTTGCTGATCTGTATTCTGAGTGCGTTCCTTTTGAGGAACGACAGGCGATACAGGAACGCATCAATGCTGAACATGCCGAGGCAGTAGCGGATCAAATGGCCAACACCACCTGGGCAGCGTACCATATCACAGGTCACGGGGAAGATCTTTATTTCAAAACGTCTAAAGCAGATACCCTGCTCGCCGCCGCTAAGCGATTGCGTACCTATCTCACTGCCGAGGATAATCCTCAGCCAGCTTCCTTTGCAGCTGTGCTCAAAGACCGCACTGAAATCACTCAGGCAGAGTACGATCAACTCCTGGACCAGCGGCTGCAGAATACCGGAAAGGTATCTGGAGTATTCGAAATGGACTTTGACAGAGATACATTTTCCGCAGCCAATGCTATGGACGGCTGGCACACCTACCGTATCCAT
>CALWYB010000123.1 GCA_944385665.1 uncultured Oscillospiraceae bacterium | reverse complement strand
TGGGCTTCCTCCGAATTTCAAATGCTTTCCGTCTATGCAAATGGTTTCAAATCCCGATGTGGATTCCGATGAAAGCGAAATCGAAGCAGGCAGACTCATTCCCCTCAGCTCAGGTAGTGTAGAGTTTCCTTTGGGGGAAGGGTTATTAAACTTTCTGTATGCCGACTTTGAAGCGGCATGTAACAGTGATCAAGTGACGTTTGAAGAAGAACGTGAAATCAGCCCGATACCGTTTGAATCGGAAGCGGAACAAAAGGTGTTTGATCACCTCTGCCTCGCCGAAACCGTCAAACACTTTCGACCTGTACTTCATTCGTCTTTGTACACCATGCTGTTCCCGCCGTTTCTGAAAAAGCGCACAAAAAAAGAGCTTTCAGCGTATCTTGCATACCTGAAAGCCCTTCAAACACGGCTAATGGAATTGATTACTTTTGTTTTTGATGAGGAGTATCAGCCCTCTATTTTGAAAAACATGAGCACCGATCAGCGATATGCGCTTTATTGCAGAGCAAACAACTGTACCGCTCGATATGAATATCAGTATATTTTTGATTATCCCGAATTAAGCGAAAATCCTCTTGGCAATTATTTCAGTCCAGCGCAATTCATCGATCCTGAAAACGAGGAATACGAAAATGATGAGTTGCGGGATTTTTGTGTTGAACATAATATTCTTCAAGAAGAAATCGAAACCGTTTCTGTGTTGTCCTGCAAACCGCTTACACGGTTTCAATGTTCTTCCATAGAAGATATGCTGATGTTTGAGTTTTGGGAGATACTTACAAAGTCTGTCCGGTTTCGCAAATGTAAGCGCTGCGGCAGATACTTCATTATGAAAGGCAACTACGATACAAACTACTGCGACCGTGTGGCAGAGGGAGAAACCCGGAACTGTCAGGAGCTTGCGGCGCAGGAAAACTACAAAAAGAAAATGGCGGACAATGCCGCCATTCCGCTCTATCAGAAGTATTACAAGCGTTATGCCGCACGAGTGCGTGTCCGCCAGATCAAAGAGCCGGATTTCAAAAAGTGGAAGTATCAGGCGATGACCAAACGTGACGAATGCACCGACGGAAGGATCACACTGGCTGAGTTTGAAGAATGGCTGGAAGCCAGTTTCCCCAACCGAAAAAAGAAAAATTAAGAAAAAGTTATATCAATTATGCGACTTTTTACTATTCAGTGGTGGGAATTGTTCTCACCACTATTTTGTTTGTGCAAGAAATATTTTAATTTAATAAAGTTATTATTAAACATACTCATCTCCACGAATAATACTATCTAAGCGTTCTTTAACAACAGTGTCATCTGATTCATCCCAAATGCTTTTTAGATTATCTATAATTTTTTTCTTTTCTTTATCTGCTAATAATTGAGGGGCAGTGATGTATAGCAATATAAGTTCGATTAGTTTAGCATTGCCCATCACCATTTTTTTGGCCACATCATCCCAAATAATTTTTTTCCATAAACGATTTTGTATCCATAATAATTCCTTGGGAATTGATCTTATTATTTCTGAATACGATTTTTGATATTTTTCTTTAATCCTTACTGCAACTTTAGCAAATGGATACAGTGCAATAGGCCTAAAGAAAAGGCTGCCTCCGTTAGAATCTCTGTATCTCTCGACTTTTACATTCGGTTTTCTTATCTCAGGACAATAATTTAATATAGCCTCCCAAAAGTTTTTACATTCTTCAGTAAAAGCTGCAATTATTTCATTTTTAGGTCTGTGTCTAATATATTCATTGATCTTCGAACGGCCTCTAACAGGTTTTTCCTCAAGTCCAACAACATCTATATCTTTAACAAACAGCCATAGTAATTCTTTGTTGCATTCATAATAAGTTATGATTGTAGTAAGTGCCATATCGTTAGTTTCTGGTATGGATTTGTTTTTTGAATCTAAAATTCTATTGTCAGCGAACAAACCAGTGTTGTCAATTAAATATCTGGAAGCAATCGCAACTACATCATCTTCATCTAAAGCAATAATATCTCTCAAAGATACCGGTTTAGCGTATCGATTTAATGTACTAAACATTCTTCTGGTGCGTTGCATTCCAATTTCATCTGTGGAATGCCCAATAAAAATTACAGGGACTCGCTCTGATTTCATTTCAGGTTTGTCTTCAATTGCCTTCTTTATGCCTGCCACACGATGCTGACCATCTACTGGAAATATTTTTACATCATCCGTTAGTGTTATTATCCCTAAATTGTAATTATCTTCACCCTTTTCATCTTGAATTCTTATTTCATTCCATTTAGGCTGCCCATTATACACGGCAAGTATTAGTGAATTAAAAAATCTCTCATCTTGTGTTTCTAAGTAATTTGCAATACTCTTATAGTTTGAAGTAATGCTACGCTGTATCATACCACTCAACAATTCAGAATGATGTAATTCATCATCTATAGGACTAACATACTTTGCAACATTTTCAAAACTTAGTGAACTCACATAGTAAAACCATATTCCCATTTTTGAACGAATTGCAGGTATTTTCAAAACCATAATATCTCTCCTCAAAACATTTTTTCCTCAGGTAATATGTAATGATCCGGAATATTCGAATTACACGGAGGAATAATTACACGAATCAATTCTCGCTCCACTTGATCAATAAAATCATCACTGTCCTTAATTGGCAAATAGAACAAATATAATTCTTTTCCCCAGCAACTCATCATATCGGCTACTTTGGGGCGAGAATCGTTAATATATTGAGCACATCTTTGACGGAGACTAAAATTACTTGCTCTTCTAGCACGACCAATATACATAATATATCTATGTAGTTGAGGAATCTTATCTGGCTTGAGTAAAAAAACATATATTCCGCCACAATCGTTAGGAATTTGTTTGATTTCCGGATTCACTCCCGTTCCTTCTTCGTTTAGATATTTTATACTTTGCCAGCCAGAAGAAATTGCGGCTTTTACTGTTTCATTCATGGTATCCCATTTATCAATATTCAATTCGAACGCCAGTGTTAACAATTTTGATCTTTGAAATATGTCTACACTCTGTGCCATAAACATCACCCTTTGTTTGCATTGATACCACATATACCAAATGCTAATCTTTGTCGTTTTCTTTTATCCCGTAGCATCTGCGTATTTTCCGCATCGCCTTAGCTTCAATCTGACGAACACGTTCTCTTGTGATATTGAATTTTTGACCGATTTCATCAAGCGTACATTCATGGTCAAGACCTATGCCATAGTGAAGCTTAAGCACCTCTTGCTCTCGAGATGCAAGAATTGACAGTTTTTTATGAAGGTCATGTGTGTCAAAGTTCCTCTCGGATAATGCAACCATATTCTCATAACCGACACCGTCATCTGAGAACAGCAATTCGTTTTCTTTATTTTCCAACAATTCCTCAATGCTTTCAAATGAAGCAAGACTATCAAAAAGCTGTCTCGCATCATCTATGCTACACTCAAGCTCGGTTGCGATACTTTTAAGAAGTTCTGTGTCCGGCTCTATTCTATTTTCAATATAGCCAAAGTAGTTCTCTATATTATCATATATAGCGAAAAGCTTTTCTTTAATATGAAATGGAAAATAAACTAACGGATTTAACGTTGGCGCATCTCTCATAATGTATTGCCGTACCCACAGCGGAAAGTATGATGCGAAGTTTTCCTGACGGGCAGTTTCGTATTTATCTATCGATACATAAAGGCCCAACATAGCGTTCTGAATAGCTTCGTCTAGTTGAAGATGATATTTTTTTGCGTGTATTAATGCAATTCTCACAGCTACCTTCATATACATCTCAAAAATACGGTTTCGAGCATATGCATTTTTGAGTCTAACCTGCGGCATTAGATTCATCCACTCTCTGCGCTGCGGAGGTTTTATTCCACGAATGTATTCAATGAAGTCTGTAAAAGTATCGTCTATCTTTAAAACTTCTGAAAATACTTCTTCGTAGTTAACATTGCTTCTGTCGTACTCATCCTCTTCATCATCGGTCAAAGCATCATCACGAATAATAACACCTTTCGACAAAAGATGGTCGCAAATGTATTCTACATCAAACAACGATATCCCGTTTTCTTCAAGCAGATCGAAGATGTAATCCTCGGTAATAAAACCGTGCGCGGTATATTCCTGATATAATTTTTCAATAATTCCCTCGTGCACGGTTTCACCCCTCATAATAATTAATTCTTTGCTAACTGACAAAGATCTACAATGCTCTCGGTTGTAACTGACTCATTGTACCGCTCATCAAACTCTTCTATAAAGTCGTAAAGATTTGTCAAATAATCTTCTGAACTTCTTGCGGATTCTATCAATTTCTCATACAGAATCTCAACACCGCCTCTAACATAGTTTTCGTAAAGTTCTTCGTCCGGTGCGGACTTGTCTTGTCCATAATAACGAAAAGCTTTGTTGATTCTTTCGTTAAAATCAGCCTCGTGCTTTTCGTCAAGCAACATAATCAAGCGATAGTTAAAAAGAAGATTTTGCTGTTCTTTTATAAGCTTATCTGGGAATATCTTAGTTGCATCTCCGGTCTTATCAAGCTCTGCTTTTCTCTGATATAAAAAGCCGATAATCGGAGCAATCGCATAAACATCATAGTTAGTATTGAAGAGCTTATGATGCTTATCATCATATTCTGCCGTAAGTTTCACAACATATTCAGCGTGTTTTCCTCTAAAAGAATATTCTTTATCAAACATCATTCTCACCTCGTAACCAAATTAGTTTCAAATTCGTTCTTTTTATCAAATTCAAAACGGCTGCCAACCTTATCGCCCATATAGGTTTCTGCAAGTTCACTATCAGTATCCTTAATGAAGATAATAACCTGTTCTGCAACATTAGGAAGTGCATCACATACAGTACGAATACGTGCTTTATCGAATGCAGAAAGCGGAGCATCCATCACAAGCGGGTAAGGCTCAGACACAAGCATCTCATTTTCGGGATTCTGACTCTGACGAGCCATTTTGATAACGCCGGCAATAAATGCAAAGATAACCGAAATACTCTGAGCCGTAGATGTCTCAACATCCTCATTAATACCTTCAAACTCATTAACAATAACCTGAATGTTGTACTTCTCATCAATACTGAGAGAGAAACCACCGTTATAGATGCTCTTGAAGATTTCATTAACAGTTTGCTCAAGTTGCTGCCTGGTTTCGTTTTCTTTTTCCCGATAGAGAGAAAGGAGTGTCGTGTACATATACTGAGCGTATGCCTTATATACTTCAATCTTACGGTTATTTTCGTCTTTTAATGAGAGTTCCTTACGCTCAGTTTCCCTGCGTTCTTTATCTCTTTCAAGAAGCGCCTGATTGCGATCGAGTTCTCTCCTTTCGACAGAAAGATTGCGAAGAGCTCTTTCATAGGTGCTTAAACGAGCCTGTAACTCACCCACATTTTTCATTTTTTCAAGTTTCTCCCGGATAATGTTAATTTGATTCTGGTATCCGGTGTATGTATTATCAAACTCTCTGATAAAACCAAACTTAGTAGAAATATCCTCAAAGAGTGTGTCAGAACTCTTACATCTAAGTTCACACTCACGAACGAACTGGCCGATTGATGTGCCGATAGACTGCGGTGGAATATACTCAAGCAGGTCATTTAATTCTTTGTATGCTTCATTACCAAATTCAATATCAGCACCGCAAATGCACTTTTTACGCTTAATAAGAAACTCAATAGTCTTAGCGTGGATATAAGGAATGCCAGTATCAATCTTATCTGCAGCAGCAAGTTGAGAAAGAGCGTCGCTCATCATCTTCTTAGCAAAATAAGAATGGGCATTATTATTAAACACCTTAAGTAATGAATCCTCACTAGATGCTTTTTTAGCAACCAGTTCTTTTATCTTACGAACAAGTTCATCACGTTCTCTAGCAAGAACCTCGCTATCCTTGTTTAGACGAATTTCTTCCTCAAGCTCTGCCTTCTTATCGGTAGCAATTGCTTCTTCATCATCAATAGCAGCAAGTCTTTCTTCAATGGCCTGAAGCTTTTCTTCGTACTCTTCAATTTCCTTAGTATACTGAGCCATCTTACTGTCACTCTTAGTATCATAACTCTCGTTATACATCTTTATAACCGAGTTACGGCCTCCAAGATGTTCAAGTGCAGATTGGAAAGCACTAAGTCCAAGAAGACTGCGAACTGCCTGAGCAAATTCAGCACTCTTACCTTTACGGATCTCTTTACTCATATTGCCGATACGCTCGCCGTCAAAGAAAAAATACTTTGAAAGTTCTTTTGGAAGAATTTCCTTCATACGGAGTTCCGTTTCCCCATCGGGAACATACTCACGTTGACCGTCAGCGTTCTTGTAAGCAATCTTGAACGTGGTCTGGTTATGTCTTCTTATTGACCCAGAATTATCCTTTGAATAAAGCTGCTCACGGATACATAGATAGTCAATGTTATTGTGTTGAAGTGCCAACTCTACACGAACCTTCTCCTCATTTCCGGGAAGCATTGTTTGCCCAGTTACTTTACAAAGCATAGACTTATCATCACAGTCGGTATCGCCATAAAGGCACCAAGTAAATGCTTGAGCAAGTGTGGTTTTACCGGAACCATTTTCACCCAGAATTACGGTTACATTACGAACCGGATCGGTTGAGAAGGTAATCTCCTGTTCACCTTTGAACTGGCGGAAATCCTTAAGCTTTAACGATTTTAATAGCATTGCACTTCCTCCTCAATCATCTTTTTAATTTTCCTAGCCATCTCGGTGTCATTGAACTGCTTTGTTTTAATGTTAGTTTTTTCACGAACTATTATACGTTGCAACATACGCTGTGCCTTCTGGGCATCTATTTCGACACCATTAACTTCGATCTTTTCAGAAGCCATAACCGTAATCCTCCTCTTCATTATTCCAATTTAATTCTTGTATTCCATATGCGTCCTTAATCTCATCAATGAGACTTGCAGATTCAACCATATTAACAGCAATTCGGGAAAATTCTTCAGCTCTCCTCAATTCATTTTTTACAAGTGTGAAATTCCGTTTGACCTGTGCCTCAGTCAACGAGGTCACCGACTCGGTATCGTATGGCAAGGTAATGAAATCATAGATTTCCGCATATTCCTTACCCTCTGCTAGTCTCAGCACACGCCCGCGTCTTTGGATATACTCCTTAGGGTTGGTTGTACTTGCTAAGATGAACGCTGTTTTTATCTTGGGTATGTTGACACCTTCATCAAGACATTTAATGGCGATGAGAACCTTCAATGTATCGCCGGCAGAGAATTCTCGTTTGAGGACCTCTCGTTCTTCCACACTTTCCTTTGATGTAAACTGTGACACTTCCATACCGAGCTTGTTGCCAAGCAAGTCGGTTACTGCATCAATCTGTCTGATATCCTCACTATCAACATCAGAACGGTCTTGATTTTGCTCAAGTCCCTTGGTAGCACCGCAATAAACAAGAATGTGTTTATCGTGGATATATGGCTGAATGACCTCTTCGAGCATTGCCAATTTGTTCTTGGCACCGGCAATGATTCGAGAACGCTTAAGTGCAAGCTTTTCTCCCTTACTGCTTAGCTTCATCTTACCGTTTTTATCCTTCATAATACACTTTCCGATTTCATAACTGAGATTATCGTATGCTTCAAGTTCTTCCCCAGTAAGTGTAACAACAATGGGATAGTATTTATACTTAGTAAGTTTCTTCTCTTCGATTGCTCGGTCAAGAGTATATTCAATACACTTTTCGCCAAAGAAATCGTAGAGTTTAGCTGTTCCTTCCTCGTCATTATGACGGTCGAGGGTTGCTGACAATGCTAAACGATATTTGTAATTATCATAGAGCAGACAACTTAAGTACGGAGCGCCGAAGTTGTGCGCTTCGTCTACTATTAAGAGTGTGTTTGACTTTATCTTTGCTAACTGGGTTTGAACATAGTCGGAACTGAAGGTTGCATTAGTGCAAATAAAGCAGAAGAATTCTCTTCCTCTCACCTTTAACTTTTGGTCTCGGATCGCATCCTTCAAGCGCTTTTGCCAATCCTTTTGAGAGGAATCACTATATCCAATTATCGGGTCAATATTAAACTTTAGAATATCCTCTACCCACTGCTCAACAAGGTGCTGATAAGGACAGGCGATAATTGCTGCCAACTTATGGCCTAAATTTTCACTTAAGGTTGTCAAAGCACCAAGTCCCGTGTATGTCTTACCGGTACCGGTAGCCATATCAAAGATTCCTCTGTAATTGCGTTTCTGCCATTCGGTGATTGCTTCATCCTGATAATCGTGAAGCCTAAACCACTCAGGAAACTTTGGACCATATTCAGTATGAACACCTAAATCCGTATGCAAAACCGTACCAATATCAGGTGCGTATTCCTTTTTATCAATCTCAAAGTCCGGAGCAGCGCATTTATACTTATCAATGATTTCCTGCTTCAGTTCTGGAAAATCGATTATCTTGATATTCGGTTCGGTATCGTTCCAAATAGATGTAAAGGCATTTTCCTTGGCAATCACGCGATCTACTTCGTCTTTCCAAGAACAGTAAACATCTATAGTTTCATAGTTCAGAGTAATTGCTGCAGCCGATTCATTCATAGATCCTGCAAATGCCACTCTATTTCCTTCCGCATCAGTGATAATCCCCATCTTTTCATGATACATTCCCATGCGGTCAGAGTCCTCGGTAAAAGCAATCTTAATATCCAGAATATTGTCAGAAATAAGATTTGCCAAAAGGTTAAGTCTTGCCTTTTCAAAAGGCGTCTTACCTTCTGTCATTTCTCTCAGGATCGCTTCTTTTACAATCTGGTCTCTCATAGCGTAACCGCTTTTGATTGCTTCTACATCCTCATCTGACAGGTAAGGAGATGCAACTAATTGAATTTTACCTCCGTTCTTAGCAAGTTCAGAAATACCTTTCGATATCTCTACCAAGCAAGAAGACGAAAAAAAGCCAACTGCTCTTTGATACTTTACGGCTTGGCTAAGTAAGGGAATATAAAAGTCCTTTGCGACACTGTCGAGCAGAGAACGATATTCTTTTTTTATATCAAGCTCCTGAAAACTCACAACATCACCTCACTCTATGTATGTTTGTATTCGGCTAATGCAGGAAATCTTTTCTAATCGAAAATTCATAATACTTGTACAGAGTATTTGAGCTATTACTGTTATGGCCATTCATCTCCAGTTTAACACTAATATGCGTTTCGTACATCTTATCATCGTCAGATACACTCTATCAAGATCCACCTCGAGTTCTATCTCGATGAATCGTGCCTTATAAAGTCTTGAATTGACCGCCTACAATTTGATCATAATTGATTCATCGGATAGCAAGTACTATTCAAAATCTTTTTCTCTCATATACTCACCTATGAATTCAATTCAATGTAATCAAGAGCAGCTTCAAGAGTTTCAAAATCCTCATCTGTATTGAAATAGCTAACACTGAATCTCACCGTACCTGCAGGGAAAGTACCAATAAACTTATGTGCAGTCGGTGCACAGTGAAGACCTGTTCTTACCGCTACACCTTGCTCACTTAAAATCTGACCGATACTGTCACTGCCATATCCCTCAAACAAGCAAGATACGACACCAATCGACATTGCCTTAGCAGTATCGATCACCTTAATATTCTCAAATCTCGAAAGGATTTCGAGCAATCGCTCGTGGTTAGCTTGTTCCTTATCGTAGATGTTTTGAATACCGATTTCTTTAATCCATTTAAGCGATGCGTTTAGACCGCTGATAGCAGCAATATCCGGGCTTGCAACTTCATATCTTTCGGGGACGGTTTCGGGCAGAGACTGGTTTGCGGACTCATATCCTGTTCCACCGAACAGAAGCGGTTGCGGCTTTATAGTAAAACTGCTCACAACACCTGCAACGCCAAGAGGAGAATACAGTGTCTTATGACCATCAAATACTGCAAAGTCAATGTCTTCACCACTAAGGTCCGTATCAACAAGACCTGCAGTTTGACACATATCGACGATATTGACAGAGCCAAACTCTTTTGACAGGTGGCAAAGCTCCTTAATCGGAGAAACTATCCCGCAAATATTACTTGCGTGGCTGATAACCATCCAATTAGGTTTGTTCTCAGCAAACTGATTACGAATCCTCGCCATATCATAGGTCATCGTTTCCTTGTTAAAACAGAGCGTCTCAACATGGATATCATACATCGTTTGAAGATGGTAAAGCACACGGGTTACTGCATTGTGCTCAAATGGGGAAATATAAACCGTGTAGTTATTGTTAATAGGCAATCCTCTTAGAATGAGGTTGATTGCCTCTGTTGCAGTATGAGTGAAAACAACCTTCTTTGCAGGACAGTGAAACAGCTCCAAAAGCAATTCTCTTGTTTCCTGAACGAGCGCCGATGCCCTGGAAGCGAGCTTATGCTGACCTCTGCCAACATTTACACCGCACTCACGGTAGAATTGATCTGTAAAATCATATACACATTCCGGTTTCGGAAACGTTGTTGCAGCATTATCAAAGTATGCCATCTTTTCCATACATCTCACTCCTTTCAGCAAAGCTTTTCAAGAATTTCAATAAGGATCTGTCTCTTCTCCTGTTCGGTAATAGACTGACCCATTTCGTCAATAGAATTAGTGATTTCATTATAGAGCAGTTTTGCTCTGGTGCTGTACTCGCTTCTATTGAAGGTCTTGACAACCTCTCTGCCCTCGCTGTCTGTTGTGATCAACTTATAGGTGTCAGCGGTTGAAGTTTCATCAATAATCTGCGAGTCGTACTCCTCGATGGTTTCCTTGAAAACAGAGAGGTCTTTAATGAAAGTCGCAATTGTTCCCTCGTTCCAGTCCTCTACCCGAAGGGCGGTTATTGCTTTGGCCAGACGCTTTGTAAAGGTTATTTCATCGTTTGTGATTGTCCTCATTAAATCAAGAATCTGATTTTCACTGTTTGCAAAGAGATGCTGTATGGTTGTATCCTTCAATGACGCATACCAGTCCTGAATAATCGAGGTAAGCGAGCCTTTCGCATCCTGACCCTTAGGTATAAACAAGGTCTTCACATCAGAAACAAGTGCCTTAACTAAAGTTGCAGTTGCATCGTCATATTCTTTCTTGGTCTGAGCGATGTTATCAACCACATCGGTACTGAACTCCTTGAAACCAAAGATCGCAAATATTTTTTCGAAAAGATATTCTCTCGGGTTGATATCAAGTTGCTTAAGGCTATTAACCAGTTTGCGATGACTTGTTGAAATAGCCCTAAATGCACCCTTACCCTTGTATATTTTGCTCATTTCTTTTGCATACTTCGGCAAAGACATATACCAGCGATTCATAGCAGAAACGATATAAGCAAAACTGTTATATACTTTTTCTTGCTTGTGAATGTACTTGTCGAACAGTTCCTCAAGCCGTGCTAAGTATAAAGCTTTCTCTTCGTTCCAATTTTCAAGAACAACCGAATATTTGCTGGGTTTATCATTGATATCGTTGAGTAAGTCAGCTGAAATCTTCTGCTCTACATTTGCTTTCTTGATAACAAGATTACTACGATTAAGGTGAATAATAATTGCTATATAAATCGGAATAACGCCTTTTTTTAAGCCTATACCATATTCTGGTTTACTCAAACGGTTATAAAGTTCACCAAAATTCTGTTCACCGTTTATCCCTGCTTCGGCAAAAAATTTCTGAATTGTTTGAAGCATGTACTGCATATTTTTGTCACTGGGTTTAACCTCAATGACTGGTGCTTCTGCCGCATTCCTGATAACGCCAGTTTGAATAAGTGTGCTTCTCATAATCGAAACATTCTGACCC
>CALWYB010000122.1 GCA_944385665.1 uncultured Oscillospiraceae bacterium | reverse complement strand
GCTCTTACTGCTGGAGCTGTCCACCGGCCTGCGCCGTGGGGAAATCCTGGCCCTCCAATGGGACGACCTGGATGTGCAGACAGGAGTATTAAAGGTAGAGCGGCAGGTGCAGCGCATCCACAAAAAGCTGGTGGTCTCCCAGCCCAAGACCAAGGCCTCCAGCCGAAGCCTGGTTCTCCCCCGCCCCATCCTCCACGTCCTACTTCGGTATCGGGAGGGCAGCAGCTCCCGATGGATGTTCCCCTCCCCCAAAAAGAAGGACTCCCCTTTGGACCCGGCAGCAGTACGAAAGAAGCTGTCCAAGGTGCTGGAACGGGCGGGATGCAAACACGTCCGCTTCCACGACCTCCGCCATACCTTCGCCACCAACGCCCTGGAGCATGGCATGGACATCAAAACCTTATCCGCCATCATCGGCCATGTGTCCAGCGCCACGACACTGAACGTCTACGCCCATGTCAGCGATGAAATGCGCCAGAGAGCCGCTGACCGCATCGACTGGGGCATTGCCGGGGTGGAGCCGCCCCCCAATCCAAAGCCCAACAGGCCAGCCGCAGCCACCCCCTTCCAGGCGGTGAAGGGCAAATACCGCAAGCCGGGAACCGGCTGCGTGACCCAGATCAACGACCATCTCTGGGAGGGACGGTACTCCCCCAAGGTCAACGGCAAGCGCATAGCCCGGAACATCTACGCCCCCACGGAGGCGGAGTGTGAGGAGAAGCTGGCCGTACTGATCACAGAGATGAAACAGGAACTGGCCCTCCTCAGAGCTAAGAAACCAGCAGTCTAAAAGGCCAAAGCTGCCCTCCGGAAGAAATGTTTCTGGATGGACAGCTTTTGGTCAGTTTTTGATTGCTTGTGTGGCCAGGCACTTGAGCCATCCAATGGAATTTCCGCCATCGTTTCCCTCTCCTCTTTGATTTTCGCACACTGTTATCAAAGAGAACGGGTCAACCATCTCTTGCTCAGAAGCCAAAGCTTCCAATCACACGACTTCACAGCAATGGAAAGGGAAGAAAATAGAAACCTTAAGTTTTCCAGAATACACATCCCCCCTATTGACAAAAGCCTCTACATCTTGTAGACTTAAATCGCTCTACAAGATGTAGACAATCAAGAAAGGAGGGATCCTATATGCCTACCATGGGAGTGCTGGAAGCTCGTTTTGCAGACATAATCTGGACGCACGAGCCAATGGCATCCAAAGACCTGATCAAACTGGCAGAAGCGGAATTGAACTGGAAATCCACCACGTCCTATACCGTCTTAAAAAGACTGTGCAAACGGGGCATTTTTCAGCTCAAGGATAAAATCGTGACATCCCTGATGTCCCGGGAAGAATTCTATGGGAGGAAAAGCGAGGAATTTATTCAGGAGACCTTTGATGGGTCTCTACCTGCGTTTATCGCCGCATTCGGTTCTCGAAAAAAGCTGTCTGAGCGGGAAGTGGAAGAACTAAAAACGCTGATTGATGGGTTGCGGAGGTGATGTTATGTTCTTCTCAGTCTGTTTCCCCAAGCTGCTGAATATGAGCCTAACCGCCAGTGTGGTCATTGTGTTTGTTCTTCTCTTGCGTTTGTTCTTAAGAAAAACACCAAAAATCATCTCTTATGCCCTATGGGGGCTGGTTCTCTTCCGCCTTCTCTGTCCCATTTCGCTGGAATCTGGACTCTCGCTGTTTGGCCTGGTCCATGCGCCGGTCACACCAAGCGGAACTCTGACCAGCAGCATCGAGTATATCCCCGGTGATCTGATCCAAGCGGAATCTCCTTCGGTGGTTCTCCCAGCCCCCGGCATGGAAGAGACCGCACCCCAGGGCATGGAACAGCCGGTTGCCGATGCAGCGGAAACACCTGTGGTTATTGCAGCTTATATCTGGATTGCAGGGGTTTGGGGCATGGGGCTGTATGGCGTACTCTCCTATCTGCGACTGCGTAGAAAACTGGTCACGGCTTCGCCCCTGAGAGAAAACATCTATCTGGTGGACGAGATTTCCTCGCCCTTTGTCCTCGGGCTCCTGCAACCAAAAATTTACCTTCCCTCCTCTCTGAGCGTGCGGGAGCTGCCTTATATCGTGATGCATGAGCAGCATCACATCCGAAGGCTGGATCATCTTGTGAAAGTGCTGGCTTTTGTTGCCCTCTCCATTCATTGGTTCAATCCTCTGGTATGGCTGGCATTTGTGCTGGCCGCCAGAGATATGGAAATGAGCTGCGACGAGGCTGTCATCCGTAAGATGGGGGATGGTATCCGGGCAGACTATACGGCATCCCTCCTCAGCCTGTCCACCCGCAAGCACACCATCGCCGGGACACCTCTGGCTTTTGGCCAGGGAGATACCAAGGGGCGCATCCGCAACCTGGCCAACCGGAAGAAACCTGCTTTTTGGGTGGTCCTGGCGGGAGCGGTCATCTGTGCCTTGGCAGCGCTGGGACTGTTGACCAACCCTGCCACACCTGTGGACGGACCGCTTGCCGTGTTTTTGGACGGCCAGATCGCCGCACATCACCAATCGGAATCCAGCAAGGAAAACTTCTGCTGCCTGGACTATGAGGTGCTGGGCACCGAGAAGAAGGGCGACCAGGTCACAGTCTATCTGTGGGTGCTCTACCGGGAATACAGCGATGCTGCCACCGTGGAGAGCGGCGCTCACGTTCCCACCGTCATTACGGCAGAGCTGCAGGATGGGAATTATGTGCCGGTGGAGTATTGGGAACCCCGGGACGGAAGTTATTACGCCCAGGACATTCGTGCAAAATTCCCCCTTCTCCTGCAAGGCAAAGCCATGGATTCCCAGCGGTATATCAAAAAGCAGTCTGACAGGCTGGATCAGGCAGCACGGGAACACTTTGCCCAAATGGACACAGATACAGCACAGGTGCTCTCCAGCACCACCTTTGTGTCTGATCAGTGCATTTATCTCAATCCCCTCAGCTCCTATTCTGCGATAAACGGGGACTCCGGCTACATTTACCGTATCAGCGGGAACTATTTTGAAATGATCAGCCGGAGCACCGGCGTACCACGCCTGACCCAAGTTTCAAATTGGGAATGGCAACCGTTCCCTTACACACAGGAGGAGTGGGCAGCTCTGTTTACTCCTGCAACCAACGCCCTTGCCAATCTCCACGAATCATACAACGAGATCCAATATCTCCCCCTCACGGCGAATCACTTTTTCATGCGTGTAGACGGCCAGCTGTGGATCGTGGAATTGGCATCCAATCCTCAGATGGGTACCTACCTGTGGAGCATTTACAATCTCGTCCCTCAAAGCCAGACACCAGCCGTCTAAAAGAAGAAAGCTGCCCTCCGGAAGTGTGCCTTCCGGAGGGCAGCTTTTACTCTGTCTGTGGCTAAACTGTGGTCAAAACAAATATGTGGTCAGGGCTCACCCTGTGAATGCCTCGAAAAAGTAAAGAAAAACCGCTGTTTTCTCTCGAAAACAGCGGTTTTTATGGTGGACGATACAGGACTCGAATTAAAGCCCACCATTTTAACTCTGTAAATGCCCGTCATTTTCTGTAATTCTCTTTGCTTTCACTCATATAATGTGCAAGTAGTGTTAGTATCTGTAAAGGGTAGTAAAGCGCCTAAAGGGTATTTTGAAGGGTCATGACCCTTTACATAAAACCACACCCCCGGCCCGGTGAAGGGTCGGGGGTTTCCTGTCAGTAGAACAAGTACACCAGAACGGCGGCAATGGAGGACATAAGGGCGATAGCGGCACAACAGAGAGCGCACACTCTCATGTAGCGGTTACGGCGGTTTGCCTCCCTTGTCACGTCTAAGAGCATGCGACAGGCGGGGCAGGTGTCGCAGTCCGTGGCGGGGTTGCAGTGGCGGGTGCAGTTGGTGCAGTTAGTGCTCATACTGCTGCCCCCTCTCTGGCCACGCTGGAAACCACGGCCTCCAAATCGGCAACGGCGGGGTTCTGCGTGATCTTCTCTAGCAGAAGCTCATCGGCTCCTTCTACGGTGTAAAAACCGCTGTTTAGTCCCGTTTGAATGGCCCCGGTGATGTTGTCAGCAAACAAGGTAAAGGCGGCTTTTCGTTGCTCTGCGGTGGGCGGGAAAGCAAGAACAATGCCTTTTCTAGCTGCGTATTCTTGGGCGGCTCTCAATGCGGTGGCGTTGTATCGGTTGGTGTCCACAAACTGCTGTACCTCTGCCTCTGTCATGGTGATAGGGGAGGTTTCAGAGAGGAAAGCGGCCTCTTTGGGCAACTTCTCCGGGTCTAGGGTTGCCCAGCGGTCAAGCATGGAGTAAACCTCGTTTTTTACGGCCTCCGTTGCCTCCAGAGTGGTGTTTCTACAATACTCCAGGGCTGCGTCCTGTTCGCTCAGGGCCTTTTTCCGGTAGCTCTCAGTAGTCCAGCCGTCCGCAAAATCCTTTTCGATTTTCTCACGCTTGCGGGCGTCTTCGTCCAGGGCTTCCTTGTACTTCTTTTCCAGCGAAAAAAGACGGTCACAGTATGTCATGTTAGGATCTCCTTCTGGCATTCTGTTTTTTATAAGCTGTTGCCATACGGTCAAAGTTGGTTCTGGTTATTCCCAGTTCTCCCGCCTGTCTCTCTTTCCCGGCTTCATCTAGGTGGGAAAGTTTCTCTCCTAATTCGTATAGGGAGCGGGAGAGAGGGTCATCTGGCGGCACGTTTCGTTTCTGCCTCGCCCGTTGTTCCAGGGCTTCCAGACGGCTTTTAAGGCTCATCGTCTGCCCCCTCTGCGTATCGCTCCAGAGCCTCCAGGCGGGCCTGAATGTCCACGATCTCGCAATACTTTGTTGCCTGTTCCAAAATCGTGCGGGCGGCTGAAATTCGCACTTGTGCGGGCCTTACTTTGCTTTCTGCAATCTCCAACAGGGTGGCGGCTGCGCTTCCCGTTGCGTGCTGCAAAAAGCGGGCTGTATCGCCCAGGGCCTCGCTTTGCGCTTTTCTCAGCTTCTTTACAAACTCCGGAGCTTGTCGCCGCTCATAAAGCTGCCGCAGGGATAGCCCACAATGCTGGGCTGCTGCGTCCAGGGTTGGAGTGCTCAACAGTGCGGCAATAACGGCCTCATCTGAAACAACCTTTGTTCTGCTCACAGTGGCCCCCTCCTTTCATCGGTGTTTATCGGCTGATAAGGCCCGCTGTCCCCGATGCCTTCTAGAGCATCTAGCCATGCATTTCTGCGGCTGTTGAAGTCACCAGGAGGGGGCCACGTTGCTGTTGCTTTTGAGGTTGGGGTTGTTGTTGTAGATGGGGTTGTTGTTGTGGTTGTAGTTGGATAACACCCGTCATCACCCGATAACGGATGATGACTTTCCATGTCCCCCGGTGCTTGTTGGGGGTTTTGCTTCCACACCTCAAAGGGCGGGGCCGTCTGTCCGTTCCGCTTGCACTCCCGAACTACTACGGCATAGCGTTTTTGTAATACTTGGGCCTCATACCGTTCATTGTCCCGGTCAATTTTGGGTTGTATGAAGTCCCAGGCGATGGACAGCCCCACATCATCCCCAAAGTCTGGCACAACGCTAAACTCTGCATAGTCCAAAATGGCCTCGAAAAGCTGGCCCTTTTGCTCGTTGTTTAGCCGTTTTAAGCATGGACGGGTGTCAAAATACAGCATTGTGCCGGGTCTACTCATTGAAAACCTCCATTGTGCAGTTATCTAGGGCAAGCTGTCCCACCAGTTCCTGGGGTACAGTACGCTCAATAGCTGCCGCTGTGCGTAGAATCTCCCCGGCCCGGTGTCGCAAGCTACGGACACAGGCCACGGTTTCCTGGGCAGTTTCCGGGAGAAAATAGCCACGGGCGTTATCGGACAGGACAGGAACCCCGGCCCGCCGCTCTTGCTCGATCATCAGACGCACCGTGCGCCCGTCTAAGCCCGTCAGGGCCTCCAGTTCCCGGCGGGGTAGGGCGTTGGCCTGCCCATGCAGTAAAAGCCTTGAAATGGCCCCATGAGCCGTGGTAAACTGGGTATTGGAAGTGGTGTCTCCGCTAAAAGGCCCCGCTCCGCTTTGCCGTTCCCGGTGCTGCAACACTGGGGCGGCATTTTTTTGTTTACTCATTCGCTCACCTCCACTTGCTGTGCAATCCACGCTCGCAAACCATCCACAGAAATGAGGGTTCGACTGCCCAACTTGAAGGATGGAAAGCCGCCCTGGTTGATAAGGTCATAGACCTTTGGTCTGCTAATACCCAGTATTCTTGCACATTCAGTGGGAGAAACGGTCAATGGTTCAAGTCTGTCCGTCATTAACTCACCTCCTGGGAAAGACTCTGGATAATGGAAAAGATTTTTTCCTTCTCCTCTTGGGCTAACTCTTTGCGTAGCTTGCGGGAAAGGCTGCAATCAGCTATTCCCAACGCATCCGCAATTTGCCAGAGTTTTACTCCCGCTCCTGCTGCCATACGTCTAATGTCCTGGTTACTCACATTTAGTCACCTCCAGATTGTTGTTGACGCTTCATTTATCGTCTGATATAATGATACACGTAAACAACAAGAGCGTCAATATTTTGAATAGATGTTTCAACATCCGTGAACACTTATGAAGCACAATAATCGGAGGTGTTAATATATGAAGCGTTCAACTGGCGAAAATGACCGCCTTCCAATTTTCACAAAGCGGTTTAGAGAATTGCAAGGAGACCGAACAAACACTGAATTTGCTGATTATTTGGGAATATCTCGCCAAACTGTTGGATTCTATTGTAACGGAGACAGAATACCAGATGCTCAAATTTTGCGGGATATTGCAAAGAAATGCAACGTATCATCGGATTGGTTGCTTGGGTTAACGGATATACGAAACCCGGATGCCAACATTGCTTTTGCGCTCCAGTGCTTAGGCCTAAGCGATTCCTCCGCAAAGACTCTCTTAGCTATAAAAAAAGACAGCGAATCAAAAAATCTGCCAGAAAGTGCAAAACTGTTAT
>CALWYB010000121.1 GCA_944385665.1 uncultured Oscillospiraceae bacterium | reverse complement strand
ATCCTCCTGCCCACCAGCACGGCGGAACGGCTGCGGCTGCGAAAAAAGACTTCCTACTCACCTTGGATCTTCCATGACCCACTTCGCCCGGAAGCCCCGCTGAACCCCGGCACCGCATACCGCCAGCTGAAAAAGGTCCTGCAGGAGACCGGACTGCCTGAACTCAGATTCCACGATTTACGGCACACCTTTGCCACCCACGCCTTGGCCAGCGGGGTGGATGCCAAGACCCTCTCCGGCATTCTGGGCCACACCAACGCCAGCTTCACTCTGGACACCTACACCCACACCACTGGGGATATGCAGAAACGGGCGGCGGAGATCGTGGGCGGCTTCCTGGCCGACTACTTAGGAGAGGAGATGGCCCCGTGGCAAAACGTAGAAAACACGGCGACGGCAGCGTCCGCCTGAGAAAGGACGGCCGCTGGGAAGGGCGCATTGTCATCGGCTATGACGAGAAGGGCCTCCCTAAAACCAAAAATGTCCTTGCTAAGACGAAAACGGAATGTGTGGCCAAGCTGAAGGCCCTGCGGGAGAGCCTGGAGGCTCCTGCTCCTGAAGCTCCCAAGCCAAGCATCTCCCTTGGGGACTGGCTGGATCACTGGTACCAGGCCTATAAAAAAGCGAACCTCCGGTCCAACACCCAGATGTCCTATGAGCGGCGGATCTACCAGCACATCATTCCCGCCTTGGGCAGAATCCCGCTGGATAAACTGACTACCCGGGACATCCAACAGTTTTACACAAATTTGAAAAAGAGCGGACGTCTGATCCGCACCGAGCTCTATGGGGCTGGCCTCTCAGATCAGACCGTCCGGGGCATCCACACCACCCTCCACGCCGCACTGGGCAAGGCAGTGGAGGAAAAGCTGATCTTCCGCAACCCGGCGGACAGCTGTAAGCTCCCACCCGCTAAATCCAGAGAGATGAAAGTGCTTGCTCCCGATGAAATCCAGCGCCTACTGATCCAAGCCAGGGAGGATGGCTGCTACGAGCTTCTGCTGTTGGAGCTGGCCACCGGCCTGCGCCGGGGTGAGGTCCTGGCTCTCCAGTGGCGTGACCTGAATCTCCGTACCGGCGCCCTGCGGGTGGAGCGGCAGGTCCACCGGGTCACGGGAGAACTGGTGGTATCTTCTCCCAAGACCAAGGCAGGAAACCGGACGGTGATCCTCCCCGCTCCTGTCTTGAAGGTCTTTAAAGCCTACCAGAAAACCGTTCACTCCCGCTGGATGTTCCCCTCCCCGGTGAAAGAGGACTCCCCGCTGGACCCAGCTGCTGTCCGGAAGCGGCTCCAGACCATACTGGAGCGGGCGGAATGCAAGCGCCTGCGGTTCCATGATCTGCGGCACACTTTCGCCACCGCCTCCCTGGAACACGGCATGGACATCAAGACCCTGAGCACCATCATCGGCCATGTGTCCAGCACCACCACCCTGAACACCTACACCCACGTCACCGATGCCATGCGGCAGAACGCGGCGGACAAGATCGACCGGTGGATCGGGAGAGCCGAACCGAAGCCCATGCGGGAATCAGCATCCCGGAAACCGGCCCCCAGCACCTTCCAGGCCCGCAAGGGGCAACGGCGCAAACCGGGCACCGGATGCGTTAGCCAAATCAATGACCACCTGTGGGAGGGCCGCTACTCCCCCATCATCAACGGCCAGCGCATGGCCCGGAATGTGTACGCAAAGACCGAGGCCGAGTGCGAAATGATGCTGACGGAGCTGATCCGGGAGATGAAAGAGGAGATCGCCGCAGCGAAAGAACACAGGAAACCGGATGATCTGGCAGGTTGACCAGGCTATTCGACTGATTGCACAAACGGGCCTCCGGAGGCAAAATGTCCCGGAGGCCCGTGATTTTTCTCTCTGTGGCTTGTTCTGTGGTCAAAGGCAAATGGCAAAATTCGATATACCCGAAATTGTTATAAATCGCAGAAGAAAAGACCACTTTTCAAAAGAAAAGCGGTCTTCTTGGAGCTGATAGGCAGATTCGAACTGCCGACCTCATCCTTACCAATTACATTTTGCCTGTAAATAGTTTGTTGTTTCTTGTTGTATTTTATCCTGCAAAACCCTTGTGCTCCAATGGTTTAACGGATTTTTGTTGTTGTCTCTTGTTGTAACTTATTCTAGCCTTTGCTCAATCCTTTTAGCCTGTAGCTCAATCCTTTGCTCAATCCTTTTGTGACCAGCAGAACGGCGTGGGAAAAACCCACGCCGCTTTTTTATCCCTCTTTCGCTTTCAATGCGTCCCGGACAATCTGACCGGCCCGCCGGATGCTTTCCTCATTGGCATGGGCATACATCCGCAGTGTTACCGCCGTATCAGAATGGCCCAACCGCTCCGACACGCTGACCACATCGGCCCCGTGTGTCAGAGCTACAGAGGCGCTTGTATGCCGGAGTTTGTGCGGGTGAAAATCCTCTATACCATACCGCTTTCCAAACTTTGAGAAATACCTTGTCGGGGATTGCGGGTGCATTGGCTCCGCCGTCCCTTCCTGTGTGAAGCACCATTTTGAGATACAGGATCGTGATTGCCTGTCCCGGAGTTCTTTCAAAAGCGCCAGTACATCCGCCCCCACATCCACAATACGCAGCTTTCCATTTTTGGGGCTTGTCTCATAGACACCGGCGGCGGGGGTATATTGCAGATTGCGTCTGACTGTCAGTGCCCCGTTTTGAAAGTCAATATCGGCCCACTGGAGGCCGCACAGCTCCCCCCGGCGGAGGCCGGTATCAGCAGCAAGGAAAATGTATGCCTGCCACTGTAGCGGCTCCTGGGCGGCACAAGAGAGGATATAAGCAAGTTCCTCCACAGTGTATGCCTTTTCCCCTTCATCTTTAGGCTGTTCACCCTTCCGGGGCGCTGGCCGCTTCACCTTTAGCATGGGATTAGAGGGGATGCTATCATCTAAAAACGCCATTTCAAAAACGCCGTTCAAGATGTTGTATAGCTTTACCGCCGATGCGTGAGCATATCCGGCCCGCTGGAAATCTACCAGCAACTTTGAGATTATGGCCGGGGTGACTTCCGTCAACAGAACATCTCCCAGGACGGGGAAAATGTGCTTGTCCAGGAACATTCGATAACTTGACCGGGCATTTTCGGAAAATGTGGCCTCTTTAGTGGGCATAAACACGCCGTCTGCATACTGGCGGACTGTTTTCAGCTTTGCAGCCTCTGCTGCCTCCTGGGCCGCTTTCTCCCGCTCCTGGGCACGGTTTAGGACTTCACCGTTTTTACAGGCCAATTCAAAAGCTGCTGCCTGTTTTGCCGCCTCTCGCTCCGCCGTCCGCTTGCTCCACCCATCCGGCCAGTACCAGCGTGTCTTATACGGTGCCTTACCATGTCCACGGGAAACGCAAATCTGGAAGAATCGCCGCCCGTCCTTTGTCTCCATCAATTTTGTGCTTGCCATTTAATGTTCCTCCTTTCTCTCTTACTCTTCCTCTACAATTTCAATATCTGCCTTGTAACTGTCCGCTATCTTACCCAATTTCTCAATAAGCTGAAATTTTTGAAATCTGGCCTTTTCCTCATAATTCATCAAGTGAAGTCCCGCAGAAATGAGATGTTGACGTGCCTCTCCCTCCCCCATCTCATTTGCCATATTGAAAATTTCGTCCGATGTTACCTTGTCCTGTCCGTTCGGGAGAATCCCCCTATTGCGTAAATCTTCTATAACCCCCGATTGTGCATCTTCATAAGACAATACGCCTTCGACATAGCCGTAAAAATCAATTACCACTTGCCGAAAGTTTGGCGAGGAGAAAAACAAATCGACAATGTTTCCTTCAAGGTGATAACTTCGATACCCCGTCCAAATGTTCTTTCCCATTTGAGAAACCAAATTGTGTGCATCCCGCAAAGAGTTTATTGTTGCTTCTGAAAGTCCCGTATACTGAGCCGCCGCCTGCACAGTTGGATTGATCGACTTTGTGCCAGTGCGTCCCAGGAGATAATCTGTGGTAACACCATAAAAATCTGCTATCTTACACAAATTTTCCAGCGAGGGCCTGGAGGTGCCCATTTTATATTGGTTTATCGCCTGTGCAGAGACACACAGGGCCTCTTTTAGTTTGTTCACATCCGTAATCAGTCCGTTTAGGCGCTGGGCAAGTGGCAGCTCTTGCTTTTCTGCTACATTCATTTCTGTAGCAGGACTTTTTTTCCGTGCCATAATATCGCCTCTTTCAAGTTTTGCTTTCACTTTTCTTATATCGGCAATTATTGCTTGCTTTTCTAAAGAGACTTTGGTATTCTGTTTTTAGAAAGCATAGCTTTCTGTAGTCTATTGTACACAAGTATTACTTAACCGTCAATAGGTTACATCAAAAAAACCGAAAGGAGAAAAACAAAATGCAAGACACGAAAACCAGCACCCCCTTTATGAAAATCGGTGCGGCCAGTATGGCAACCGGCTTGTCACAGTGTTTTTTGCGGAAAGGGTGCAAAAACGGAACTGTCCCCCACATCAAATCCGGGACTGTCTACCTTGTGAATGTTGCAAAGCTGTTGCGGCAACTTGACGCTGAAGGAGGCACAGACGCCTATGAATAAAAACAAAAAGAGCCGCCCCAGTGTTGCAGCACCGGGACGGCAAAGCGGAGCGGGGACAGCTTGCGGAGCGGCCACCACTTCCACCATTTATAATAACACGCAGCAAACCGGCAGACAACCGGGAAAAATTGAGCGGCTTTTATCCCACGGCGCGGAGAACGCCGTCCCGCTCCAGCACCTGGTGAGCCTCACCGAGCTGCCCGCCCGCCAAGTCCGCCAACTCATTCAGGCGGAACGCTTGCGGGGTGCTCAAATCCTAGCCGACAACGAACACGGGTACTATTTACCCGAAACCCAGGAAGATGTGGAACAGTTTTACCGTTCCATGCTCCACCGGGCGGCGGAGATCACCAGAGTTGCCACAGCGGTAAAACTGAGGGGGCGGCGGCTTGACTGACGTTTTCCGAGATGTCCGGGAACGGGTGACAGCAGAGGACGCAGCCCGACACTTTGGCGTGACCTTTGACCGGCGGGGATGGGCGCTATGTCCATTCCACCATGACCGACACCCCTCTATGTCTTTTAAAAATGGCCGGTTCCGCTGCTGGGTTTGCAACGTCGGCGGAGATTCCATCGACCTTACCTCCCGGCTGCTGGGCCTGGACGCTATGGGTGCTGTACGGCGGCTGAATGAGGACTTCCGGCTTGCCCTCCCGCTCGACCGACAACCGACCCAGGTCGAGGCAAAAGCAGCCCGCCGCCGTCTGGAGGTGGCCGAAGCACACAGTTCCTTTGAGGAATGGCGCATCGGTTTTATCAACCGTCTGAACGCCGCATTCCGAGAGGGACACCTGATATTAAAGGACTGTCCAGACCTGGACAAGCTGACCGAGCGGGAGGCCGCAGCTATCAAATGGCAAGTCTGCTTTGAGCATTTGGCTGATGCCTTGTCCTACGGCACGCCAGCAGAACAGGCACAGGTATACCGAGAACGGGAGGTGATAGGCCGATGGATCGAAGCAGCTTTGAAGAAATGTTAAACGCTGGTGCATTTGATGCTCCAAAACAGCGCCCGACATTGGAAACTATCACCGCCGCCGACCTCCAGCAAAAGGACATACCGCCTATTCGCTTTATCGTCAATAATCTGCTGTCCGTCGGCTTGAATATCGTGGCCTCTCCGCCGAAATACGGCAAGTCCTGGATGATGCTGGCCCTCTGCCTTGCGGTGGCCTCTGGTGGCCGGTTCCTGGGTTACACAACTAATCAATGTGGATGCCTGTATCTGGCCCTGGAGGACAGCCAGCGCCGCCTAAAGACCCGTATGGACAAGCTGCTGGCTGGGAAAGCGGCCCCCGCCGGATTCCACTTTGCGACGATGGCGGACACCATAGACAACGGATTATTTGATGAGCTGGCGGACTTTTTAAAGGTTCACCCAGACACCGGCCTAATTGTGATTGATACCCTCCAGCGAGTGCGGGGAGCCGCCCACGGCAAAGAGGGAGCCTATGCCGCCGATTATCGGGAGGTGGGGACGCTGAAAGCCTTTGCAGACAGTCACAATGTGGCCCTGCTGCTTGTCCACCATCTCCGCAAGATGAAGGATGACGGCGACCCCTTCAATATGATTTCCGGCACAAACGGCATTATGGGTGCCTCCGATGCCACAATGGTACTAACGAAGGAAAAGCGGGGCGACAGCAACGCCACCTTGTCCGTGGTAGGCCGGGATATTGAGAGCAGCGACACAGTTTTGCGGTTCAACAAAGACACCTGTTATTGGGAAAACCTGGGTGACGCTGACTGGTTCGCAGAGCAGCAGGCCCGCCGGGAGTATCAAGAAAGCCCCATTATCAGAACCATTAAGAAACTGCTGGAGCAATCCCCGGAAGGATGGATCGGAACGGCACAGCAACTTTTGGAGGCTGGCCGGTTCATTTCCCATACATCGCTGGCCCCGTCACCCCGTGACCTGTCCGGGAAATTGAAGGGCCTGAGCAAATCCCTACTTGACTATGACGGCATTGTCTATGAGCGCAAGAGTAACGGCAGCGGAGGCGGGAAACATTCGTTTTCCTATATGGGCGCACAATTTGAAGAGCTGGAGCAAACAGAATTTGACCCGTTTTAGGGGGGTAAAAAACATCGTTGATACCGTTGGTTCCGTTGTTATCGTTGGTTATTTGGTAAAATTTAGGATATCTTGCAACGGTATCAACGGTTCCAACGGTTGCAACGGGCAACGATACCCCCCTATTTATGAGCAAAGATTTTAGTATTTAGGCATAAAAGAGGAAAGATCCATGTACTACAGATGCAACGCCGGAGGCTGGAACCGCAGCCACGGACAGGTAGAGCAAACACCCCGGCTAGATTCCTTTGAGCTGCCACTAGGCAAGCCGTGGGAGATCATGTATTGCGGATGCCCTGACCGTGGAGACAAGCCGATAGAAGTGGACGCAGAGGGCAGCACCGCCCACCTTTACCTGACCGGCTGGCGGAAAAGCGTAACGGTGAAACTGTCACACAAGCGCAACGGCTACGGCGGAGAGCAGACCTTTTTTCTCTGCCCCCAGTGTGGGGAAAGAGTGCGCTATCTGTACCTGAAAGAAGATCGTTTCCTTTGCCGCAAATGCGCCCGCCTGAACTACCGCAGTCAGCAGCGAACAGAGGGCAGTATGACCCACTACGAGGAAGGAATGGACTTTGTAAACCGGCGCTTGAAGTTCCCGGAGTATGTGCCGGACGGCTTTTCTTTCATAGGCTATGTGCCGGAGAAACCGCCGGGAATGTGGCGCAAGACTTACCACCGTTACTTAGCAAGATTCTTTCGCTACCGGAACAAACACACACAGCGACTAATACAAGACCTTGCCCGGATCACCGGAAAATTCAAATGATAAGGAGATAAAACCGTGATTTATTTTGACCGACTTTTTGAACTGAAAGAGAAGTACCGCTCCGCCCTGGATGAGGATGCCAGTAAGCGGGCGAAGATTGAAAAGGACTTTGCGGACGGCTGGACAACGGACGCTTGCCGTAAATATGAGCTGGAGAAGCAGGACACCGCCCTGGAATATTGCCGGGGAACCACCCTGGAGGCAGCGGAGGCCGTAAAAGCGGAGGCTTTCACCATGCTTGACCGCTGGGACACGCTGGACGCTACCAAGCTGCCCGCTAATGCCGCTTTTCTGGCCGGTAACAGTCCCGTCACGCTGACCCCGGAGGAAATGCAACAGTTTGTGGACGAAAACCGCTATAACTCTACCGCTCTACGAGCGGCACGGGAGGCGGCAGATCGGCGGGGCCTTGTCCTGGCCTTCCCGCCCACCGCAGCGGAGCGCAAAGAAGCGTTCACCCTGTTCTATGACACCATCGCCGGGGCCATCCGGGCCGGACTGGACAGCGGATTTTACAGCGTAAAGGATGCCGACAAACTCTTGCAGGCAAAGATTGAAGCAAATCCCAACCTTGCAGACCTAGAGACCGTGGCCGCAAGCGTGGCCGCAGATGGAGCCACCAGCGGAGAGGGGGCGGCAGTATGAGCACTAACTGTACCAACTGCACCCGCCACTGCAACCCCGCCACCGACTGCGACACCTGCCCCGCTTGTCGTTTATTGTTGGATGTGGCACGAGACGCAAACCGCCGAAACCACTACACCAGAGTATGCGCTGCCTGTTGCGCTGGTATTGCTGTGCTGGCCACCATTGCCGCCGTGCTGGTGTACCTGTACTGCTAACAGACAACCCCTGACCCTTCACCGGGCCGGGGGTATTCTTTATTGTGTCAGATGCACGATTTTAGGGGCAGCTCAATCCTTTGCTCAACCCTTTTTAAAAAACCAGAATTTCAGCAAAATCCTATTTTCCTCAAAAAGTTATGAATATAAAATAAAAAGCACCTAAAACCAAAGTTTTAAGTGCTTTTTATTGGAGCTGCTAGGCAGATTCGAACTGCCGACCTCATCCTTACCAAGGATGCGCTCTACCGACTGAGCTATAGCAGC
>CALWYB010000120.1 GCA_944385665.1 uncultured Oscillospiraceae bacterium | reverse complement strand
TGCTGAAACATCCTGCATCCTCCTTCCGCTCGCAACAGGCCAGTTTATATACTCAGAAACCACTCCTGACCAATATCGCGGACAATATTTTTCGTCAGCATATCATAAACTTATCTCGATTGCAACCAATGCTGGTCAAGTATGATATGGGGCGGGAAGATGGAGCAGAAAATTAGGCGCGACAGGAACATGGGCGACAATCTCAAACGGCTACGTCTCGATCACAATATCTCCCAGGAGAAATTATGTGCAGAGCTACAACGGCGAGGGTGTGACATCGGCCGGACTACGTATGCGAAATACGAAGCTGGGCAGTTGAACATTCGTGCCAGTGTTTTGATTGAGCTCAGGCAAATTTACGGATGCGAATACGACGACTTTTTCAGAGGTTTAGAGAGAAGTAGTGACGGTTAATCAAGACGAGTGCCTGCGCCGCTGCATAGGCGGCGCAGGCACTTTTCGTTTTTAAGCTCGATCCCCCCTTTTCAAGCAGCGCAATTCATTCTATAATATCTTTACCTTTTTCAGATGGGTGGAGATGTGATGAATGCTTCTCGCTTACAGCAGCTGTTTGCTCACTACATAGATAAATTCGAGTACATCAACAATCCTGAGCTCAATGAAAACTACAAATGGGAGATTGTGAAGCAGTACCAGGAGATCTTCAACCTGGACGCTCCTGACCTGGCTGGAATGCTCACAGAAGCATGGCGCATAACTTCCAATCTGATCGACAGCCAATTTCAGCAGCCCTTCTATGCTCTTATCGCCTATGCCCGCGAGGAACCGGAGACCGTCCGCACAATGTTCCGTGATCTTTTCGCTGACGACGATGGCGACTTGACGATTCGGCAGCAGAAGGTATCTGCCTTCATCGCAAAGAGCGAGGAGCTGAAGGAGAAATATGCTCCAGGAAGCTGGCGCTACACCAATGATCAGCGGTCTGTGATGTCGTATCTGTTCTTCCATGATCCAGAGTCCAACTACCTATTCAAGTCCACCGAGGCCCACGAGTTCGCCGACTGTGTGGAGTTCCTTGAAGACTGGGGTGCCGGCGCGAATTTCAAACTGGACATCTATTACCGGATGTGCGATGAGCTTGTTGAGGCAATGCGTCAGAGCCCTGCGCTCATGGCCACAAATGCAAGCCGCTATGAAAACGAGGAGAAGGATCTGTATGATGATCCCAATCTTCACCTGCTGGCTTTTGACATGATTTACTCATCACAGGTCTACCATCTCTATGACGGTATTTCCTATTCACATCCCAACTCTGCGGAAAAGAAACTATACCGTGAACGCATTGAGAAAGCTGAACAGTTGAAGGGTGCCTATGACCAGGCCCGGGACGATTATGAAAAGGTTGAAAAAATCCGGCAGCTGGTTCTGGATCATCTTCATATTGGGGATACAGTTTCTCACAAAAGCTTCGGCCAGGGTGAAGTAACTGAAATTGATGGTCAGAACATGGCCGTCCAATTCCCGGGCCAATCGGCTCCGAAGAAATTCATGCTTTTGCCTTCTCTCGGAGGTGGCTTTATCAGCCTTGGCACCCCGGATGATCAAATCATCAAAGAAAATGCGAAGCTGCTACAGATGGATACTTCGCTGAGCCGGCGCCTAAAGAGTGCAGAAGAGGCTCTACTGCCGTATTGGCAGTACCTACAATGAATATGATTGCCCCCAAAGTATCGCCAATTGTCTGGCAATACTTTGGGGGCAGTACGTTAAGAGTCAAAAGCAATCGTGTTTAATATAGAAAGTTTTTCTGAAATGATCAGGGCATTCTCACGTTCAAGATCAATAGCTTTTTCATCAGTCACCTCTAATGTTAGCTGCTGAAGAAGTTCTTTTTGCTTTTTGATCTCATTTTTGACGTTTGCTAGGACTCCATCAGCGATACTCAATGCTTTTTCACAGTATTCTCTCTTGATCTGGGAGCAAAGTGATTTGAATTTGCTTTCAGCTTCAGAGAGGACTTTCGCTTTGAAATCTTCGGCTTTTTGTTTCCTCTCGGTATCATCGTAAATCTCTAAAACTTTTAAGCATTCTTTATCGTCCAAAGAAAGTCTCGGTTGGATCAGCTTCATAACTTGACCAGACAGTCGATTCTGAATATCAGAAAGATAGCTTTCTTTTAACCTGCTTAATTCTGGGCAAGGTGTAAGCTCCATGAAGTTGTCTAGTATTTCTCCCGTTTCCGTAGTGAGTATTTTGATCAGCTCTGCTTCGCTGGTTGCAGCGCTGGGCTGGATGCTCTGGATAACAGCGTTAAGTTCCTTATGAACATCAACAGTTCGTGAAACAGAGGAACTGTTATTATATGATGTATATCCAAAGTTGCAGGCACTTTGTAGGTTAAATCCTGCGTTTTCAATTGTTCTTGAATGGACAACTTGTCCTATCTTCTCTACTCCGCGTCCTAAAGCATTACCAATCTTCTTAGCTCCATTCGAGAGCGCTCTGCCCAGGCTCTTGAAAATGCCCATTACTTGACACCCCCAACTTCGCCCCGAACCTTATCCATATATTCTTGGATCTTCATAGTTAGTTCCTCAACATCGGCCAGTGCCTGCCGCCGTTCATTTAATTCGGATTCCTTAGTTGCAAGCAACTTAAGCCTTTCATTGTATACTTCTGTTCTATCTTCAACGATATCGTGGATTTGCTTCAGAAAATCCTGAAAAGATTCGCTCATCCTTGCATAAAGGATGCGTCGCGTGCTCTTGAAAAGACGCTTTTCCAAGCAATCTTTTAGGCGAGGGATACCGCTATACTCTTTGATTTCATCAAGCTGCTCAACGATACTGGACAAATTAAAATTAAAAATATCGACAAAACCAGCGTCAGAAAGCATAGTAATGTATTTTCGGAGATCCTCCCCCTGCAATTCACCTTGTTCATAGGCAAGAGAGTGAGAATAAAGTTGAGAGGAAATTCCAAAGAATTGTTGTTCTGGCCGGTATCTTCGTTTTGCAAAAATAGATTCCCCGCTATTTGGATTAAATAGTGGATCGAGAACTTTATCTACAAAATAATCCCGATTTTTCTTGTAGTCAGATGGCTTATCCAAGTCTTTCTGTGTTGCGATTACGAACAGAGATTCCCATTCACTCCGATTTGCCATTACACGACTCACAAACTTGGTTTCTGATGCTTCATGAATATCTTTTTCCTTGATACAAGCAAGGACAGCATCGGCTTTGTCAAGATACTCCTTTGTGACTTTGGAACGGGTTTCAACCACATCATCGAGGCCGGGGGTGTCAACAAGATACACATCATTGGGGAAAAGATCGCTGTGAATTCCGACCTCAACCTCACGAACGAAAAAGTGAGCGGGTGACTTTGAGGAAGTAAACTTGCTCAGTTCTTCCTGCAATTCAGGAATTTCTATCCCGAATTTGCAGTACTCGGTTTGCCCTACCCACTTGAAACGCTCACTGTCAGCACTTAGTGCTTGGTACTCTTCGATATAAATGGACGACCGCTGAGCCTCCCTCCACACCTTTTGCCACATTTTTTCTGAATAAAAACGCACCTTCAAATAGTTTTCATCACTGGTAGTACGGTATTTAGCGAGGACCGAAGTCTCTGGAGTCGCGTCCACGGTAGCAAACTCCATATCTAAAAGAGCGTTGATGAGTGAAGATTTACCTGCTTTTACAGTACCGGCAATTGCTACTTCAATATGTTGCTTTTCGAGATTGTGTTCGAATCTCGTGCATTTGCTGAGAATGCTTCTCCGTATTTCTTCAGGAAAATCTACTTTGTCAACGTAACGGCGAATTTGCCGGATTTTTCTTTGATACCAGTCTAATTTGCTGGGAGAAACAACATTTTTCATAGACTGTGTCTCCTTAACGGAATTGGATAACTCAGTTAAGTCTGCCAAAAAGCAAGCTCTACCTTCTGCGGTCGATAGAGAATGCTCATCACCTTTGAGGATATGGCCGCATTGGTGACAGATTCGTGCAGTTCGGGTAACGTACGCTTTGCAGTTGGGACAGACAAATAGTACATGGTCGAGTTCACTAGATAGGCGCTCACTCTGTTCATTGAGATGCACAATTGCGTCGCGGTGCTCAATAAGATGAAGACACATCTGTCGCAAACGATTATTTGTATCCAACTGCCCCTGCTTGATTTCCAGCGTGATGGTATGATTTTCTTTATGTATGGCCGTAAGAAAATCCATAACTGTGGCGTTTTGCTCAATCAGCTTCACCAAAATCTGTTGCTGAGCATATTGTGTATTGGCAGTACTACGGTAAAGTGCCTCACGAAGTTTACGATTTTTTCCGGTGATATTACCAAAGAAACGCTTCACCGAACCTTGCTCCGATAACTCTGATGAGATCGAAGAACTATTAGATATATTAGAGACACATTCAAGTGTCAGTTCTTCTAATTCTTTCTTTTGACCTCTAAATTGCGCCAAACTGGCAACAACAAGTTCTTCAATCGCGTCCTTATCACTTTTTGAAACCTTGAGATCGTAGTCATAATATGGCACTTGTAGAATCATCAGAGTTTTCCCCCATTGTTAAGATTTCCAAGTAGTGAGTCTATATCTTTGCCGGTGTTCGCAATTTTTGCTTCCAGAAGTTGGTTTTGTTCCGCAAATGTTATCTGTTCTTGGTTTATTCTTTCGAAAGCAGATTGGATTCGGTTCAAAGCCCGCCCCGTTTTGAAGAGAGGTTCAAGTACTCTTATAGCATCATTATATCCTCTATTGATATTCTCCAATGCGCTTTCGCATCGAAAGTTCATAGTGCCTGAAATTAAACCGCCAAGATCTTGTTGTGGCATAATTTCAATAATACTGCAATTGGGAAATACCTTGCGGTCTACGGGCATTTCGCGAGTTAGATGAATAACAATGAGGTTCCGATACCCGATATCATACAGAGGCCTTACCGGCGTATTATCCCCAATTCCAGGAATTCCGCCATCCCAGTATAGTTCTCCATCAATATAGGTTTTTCCAAAAATGACAGGGATGCTTGCACTAGCCAAAAGTCGTTCTTTTATTCCTTCGAGAGTTCCATTTTCTTTTAAGTCGAAATATCTTACAGACTGGGATGAAATCTTAAATGCTGCTACAAAGATTGGCCCAGGAAACTTGCAAAGACAATTAGGGTCAATTGATTCGTCAATAAGTGACGACAACCCTTTTTTGCTCAACACTCCTTGATCTGCAAACCGCTTGGTAATCCACTGATAAAGCGATTGTGCTAAGCCATAAAACCGCGTTCCGGTTAAGAGGTCTGATATAGCCGATGACAGTTTTTGAGTTGCTTGCAAGTTATTTAGAGTCATGACAGCTTCGGGGGAAATCGTACTCCACACATTAAGGGCGAGTTCTAAATCTCGTTGAGCAAAAAGAGCAGAATTTAATGCGCCAACAGATGTCCCAGAAATAGCGCCAATATTAGGAGTTACACCATACTCATCTAGGGCTTTCCAGACACCTATTTCATAGGCACCTTTGCCACCGCCACCTGATAAGACCAGGCCAACATCTTGTTTTCTATTTTCAAACGAAGGCATATTGACTCTCCTCAGTTCTTAATCTGTTCGAAGTGAAGGATAGTAAAAAATCCGGGAAGTATCGACACTCCACTGTTCATATATTCTGGGTTATTTGCTCTGGGAAGCGCAAATTTGGATCGCCTTGTAATAGCTTCCCTTGAACGAAAATATCCTATTTGAATTTATAAGTCATTTTACGACAAAATAGGAAAAAAGGCAACCTGTGGTACATGGCTCAAGTTGGTATAAACTCTATGCCGGTAAAACATTTATGTGCATTCCCACGCTCGAGCTGACTATGATAGCGCCAATTGATATTCTTTTCCTCCGCCTTTTTATTGCAGTTCTCCGCACAAATGACCGTTTGAAGTCGGGCAAGGGCCTTTCGCTTATTAGCATATTGACTCCGCTCCTCAGTACACACCACAGCCTGGCCCGTTGGCAGGTAGATTGCACGGACACCAGACTCGACCTTATTGACGTTCTGCCCACCCTTTCCGCTGCTTCGAAAAGTGTCAAAGGCAATTTGACTGGAATCGAACTTCTCCACTTTGGCAACTGTGCAGACACTAAAGTCAATGAACCAGTTTTTCCTCCTGTGCTCCGGCCGATAAGGGCTGCGGCAGGTCCACCGGACCGAACCAATGAAATCAGACAGATCCGCCTCAGTATAGAGCCGCACAGACCGATAGGTGCCTCCGCGCCACCCTGGAGATGTATCCAATACAGATACATCAAAGTTGGACTGGAGATAGGCGAGCAGCTTCGCGACGCCAAG
>CALWYB010000119.1 GCA_944385665.1 uncultured Oscillospiraceae bacterium | reverse complement strand
ATGAATATGACAAAGGAATGCTAGATTATGAATATCAGTTACAATCAAAATATGGTTCAAGTTCTAATTCTAGCAAATCTAACTTAAGTACTTATACAAGTATTATAAATAATAGATATGCAGATTATGACGATTTTACTAAAAAATACACAATTGACAATATGGGCAAGGTAGAAGCATGGGATTATATTACAAACGAATATGTTTCTGGTCGTCTAAATGATAACGATTATGCATATTTAGTAGCAATGTATGGTCTAAGTGAGCCAACAGATGAGGACAGATTGAATTTAGAAAGACAAAAATATCTTGAAAGTATATCTTACTAGGAGGTGCAATAGATGTTAATTGATGAAGAAGAAAAAAAGAAACGATTAGAAAGGGCAAGGCAATTATCTAACTCAATTAATTCTGGAATAAGTTATAGTAATATTTCCAACATGGATAGTAATTCAGAATATACTAATAGACTTAACAGGGCAAAAGAAATTTCTAATAGTATAAATCCTAAAAAAACTACAAAAACAAGAACTCTCACACAAGAAAAACTAAGACAATCAGAAGAAAATGGAAAGTATTTCATGGATTTAATTGATGGAAATGTTGATTCTAACAATGAAGAAAATAATTCTTCACAAATTGTAGATTCATCTAGCAATGTTAATGAAAACGCAAACATAAACTTAACACCAGAACAACAAAAAGAAATTGAAAATAAAGTAAAAGAAGCATCTAACGTACAAGCTCCTAGTTCTAAAAAAACAGAAATTAGTATAGCAAATAACCAGGAAGAGAAAAAGAATTGGCTTCAAGCAAATGAGTTTCAAAATGGTTACCAATTTGGAGATATATATAAGACTATTTTAGGTACAGGAACAGATATAGTACAAGATTTAGCAACTGGTATTTTATCTCCTATAGAAAATGTTTTTGATATTGGTACAAACGTAGTAGCTACTGTGCAGAACATTTTAGGATTTAAAGATGCAGCGAAGAAAACAAGAGACTTCGCAGATAAAAATATTACACAAAATGTTACAAGTAAAGTAGCAAATGCTAGTACCGTAGGTATGTTATACAACTTAGTAAATGGTACTCCAGAAAAAATATTTAATCCAGCAGGAATAACTTATGATAAAGATAAGAATATTGTTGAAAATTACGCTAGTGGAGTAAATCAATTTATTAATAATACGGGAGAAGAGCAAGGATATGAAAACTCTTCTGTTCTTGGAACTAACTCAGACCAAGTAGTAGAATTAATTGGTTATACATTAGGATTGTCTGGAATAGGAGGTAGTTTATCTGCTAAAACTGGAACTAAAACAATAGGAAGTTCTAAGCTAGGTGCTAATTTAAGTGGTGGAAATATTGGATTAAGATTAGGCGGAAAGACTTTAAATTTACCAACATTAGCAATTGCAGGTGGTATGGCAGGAGGATTGCAAGAGGCAAATAGCAAACCAAACACATCAGAACTTGAAAGATGGACAAAAGCACTTTCAGGGGGTGTAATTGAAGGATTTACAGAAGGAATTTTTGGTTTTTTAGGTGTTGGTGGAAATGAATTAACAGACGAATTAGGTAAAAAGATTGCTTCAAAATTTACATCGAAAGCCGCGAAGATGTTAACTAATTTAGGTTTTCACGCATCTGGAGAAGCTATAGAAGAATTTTTGTCTTATGCAGGGAACTTTTTTGCAGACAATGCCATTATTGATAAGCTTGGAAATGCAGATTTTAGTTATGAATGGAACTGGGCAGATGTAGGAGAGCAAATGCTACTTGCATTTTTAAGTACTGCATTAACAGGTAGCACAGCAATGATAGTTGACTCAAACTCTGCTACTAAGTCAGCAGAAGAACAATTAGGTAGAAAATTGACACAAGAAGAGAAACAACTTGTTACTAAAGCTGTAGTAGACGAATCTTTAAATGAACAAATAGAACAGATGTATCAAAATGAAGATGTACCACAAGAATTTTATGTGTCTACATTTAATCCAGATGGAACTATAGCAAACGTTGAACAAACTAGAGGAAAAGCAATAGAAAACCCTAATAAAAAAGTAAATGTACAACCAGCTATAGTAAGAACAGGTAATGATATATACACAGTAATAGATTCTGAAACAGGTTTGAGACTAGATACTACACCGTACAATTCTACTTTAGCCGCAGAAATAGGATTTAATAAGAGAATGATTAACTTAAAAGAAAGAGATATTAATGCTATCAATAGAAAAGTTGCAATGTCAGATTATTCTGTAAGAGATGCATTATTAAATACTGCCTATACAATACAAAATAATATTGTACAAAGAAGAAATACTGCTCAAACTTCTCAAAATAACAATATAGATATTCAAAATAATGAGACAGTAAATTACTTGTCTCAAAACGAAAATGCAGTTAAAACTAATTCTGACGTTTCTCAGATAGATACGTCTATAACACCAGAAATAATTGAGAATAATTCAGAATTAAAACAAGATATACAAACTATGGCTACAAATTTCTTAGATGATTTATCTAATTCTACTCCAGGTCAAAGATACAAAACTGGAGATACTTGGACAGGACAAAAAAGAAGTACAACAAAAGAATTAGCAGCAATTAAAGATAATACTGGAGCTTCATGGAATCAAATATCTCAATCATTAGAAGAAATTTCAAACGGTAATATAACTACACCATTGTCAAGAAAAGTAGTCACATACATAGACTCTGCATTAACAGATGGATACAGAAATATATATGGACAAGATGTGCTACCAAGTGAAAACTATGTAAATACTAAAAAGAGTTTAGGTTTATATAAAGAAACACAAAAAGATAGCAATTATGGTGTGATAGATGACGAAGATGCTAGAGTATTTGGAGAAAAAATTAAGAGAGAGTCAAATATAAAAAATCAATCTTCTAATTATTCAGATTATAAAGAATTAATTAAAAATGAAGAAGAAAAAGCTATTAGTAACTTTAACCCAAAAGTAAACATAGAAATCGTTGAAGATGTAAAGAATATAAAAATAAAGGATTTAAAACAATCAGAAGCTATTAAAATTGCCAAAAAAGTATTTAACAATAACAATAAAACCAAAAAATTTAATAATGCTGAATTAAATTTAAAAATAAAAGTAACTTCGGACGATATAAAAGAAAATATACACAAAGCTTTTAGTAATAAAAGTCAAAAAAAATACATAAAAGAAAATATTTCTACATTTTCAAACATTTCATCTATCATATTAAACGGAACTAAAGTCAGTGAATCTACGGAACAAAAATCTCGTGCAAAATATAAAGGTTGGAATTATTTTATAACTCATGCAATGATAGATAATAGACCTTTTCTTATTGAGTTTGATGTTGCAACGCAAGATGATGGACTACATTTTAGAGTAGAACGTTTAAAAGAAATAAAAATAAAAGTAGATACCCCATTAGCGACGACTAAAAAGTCTATGCCAATTCAGGGCAAATCTACTTCTATTAACACTAGTATATCACAGAAAAACAATTCTGTCAAAGCTAATGTTAATAATAATTCTATGCAAAATACAAAAAATAATACAAGAGCAGAAAAAATAAGTATTGTAAATGAATATGACAGCCACGGAAATAAACTAACTAAGACACAACAAGAATTTTTTAAGGATAGTAAAGTAAGAGATGAAAATGGAAATTTATTAGTTATGTATCATGGCACAGAAGCAAATGTTGGAATTCCGGAAGAATTTTGGTTTACAATATTTGATATAGATAAGTCAGGTAATCATGGAAATATGCTTGGAGATGGATTTTACTTTACATCAAATAGAGAACATGCACAGAAGTATTCTCATTCAAAAGGCAATATATATGAAACATATCTTAATATAACTAAACCTT
>CALWYB010000118.1 GCA_944385665.1 uncultured Oscillospiraceae bacterium | reverse complement strand
ATATGGCTATATATTGAAAAGCGTAAAATATATGGGATATTACATATTAAAGTCTAATCAAATACAGAGTTACACATATAGAACTTATATTAGAAAGCCACTAAGACACCTTAAAAAGGCAGAAAGAATTTTAACAAATACTAATACAAAAACATTAAAACAAAACGAACTATTAGATTATCAACTAACTGTTAACCTAAACGAAGATTTAATAAACGCAACAGACAATATTATTAATTCTAAAAAATATATTATATTAGACTCAGAAGAAAGGAAGAAATACAATGCAAAACAATAGAGAATATAGATATATGATTTATAACGATTTAAAGAAAGAATATCAATTTCCAAAAGTATGTGAAACTACAGAAAAAGGTGCAGTTACTTTATTATATAAATTGATAGGTCATGATGCAAGCAAGTTTAGATTTAAAATTGTAAAAGTAGAAAAAGAAAAAGCTTATCAGATAGTAAAAGACTTAAAAATAAAATACAAGGCAGAAAGAATACATAGAGAACGAGAGAATATAACATTACAGCGAATAATAGATTTAGTTAAAGAAAATGATAGATTGCTACAACAAAAAAGACAAGAAGATACATTAATAATAAAAACATATAAAGAATGGTGTAAAGAGCTAAAAGAAAAAGAACACATAAAGATACTAGATGAAGATGGATTTAGAAACATAAAAAACTTTAACGAGAACATGAAGTTTACAAAGAAAGAATTTGCTAAAAGATTAGCTTATTGTACAATAATTTCATGTTAGAGGAGATAAACAATGAGCAATAAGAATATAAGAATGATGATAGAACAGATATATGGCAAGGGTTGTATGTTTAAAAGAGCTAAAATAGCAGAAAGAATTGAAAAAATGGGAGGAATAAAAACATATAAGAAGTTCTTACAAGAAAAACGTTACACATTTAAGCAAATAAGAAAAGCTGAGAAGATTCTTACCTATCATCATTTACAGCATAAGTTTGAAGGTGGACAAGCTACAGTACAAAATGGTGCCGAAATAAACTCATTAGCTCATTGTTATATACATAGCTTAGATAGAAAATCAGAAGAAGTAATAAATGATATGCTTAGAGAGTACAAGAGAGGTATTGAGTGTAGCATAGAATTTGTAGACGAAGTAGATTTATCATTTGATATTGCAGCTACTACAATAATACCAGCTGAGCTAGAGAAGAAAAAAGAAAAGTATAATAGAGCAAAAGAAAAACAAAAATGGCAAAGAGAGATTGGAGATGACTTATAAATTGAAGGATATAAAAGATATAAAAAGCACGTCTGGACTTAAAGTTATATCAGAAGGAGAAGATGGTTTCGCAGGAAAAGTATATACAAAAGTTAGCTATAAAAATGGAAAACCAAAGTTTGAAAATGAGTTATTTTTCATATTTAGTACAGGTTGTGGGTTTGAACATTTAAGCGTATCTACTACAGATAGATGCCCTACTTGGGGAGAAATGTGTTACATGAAAGATATTTTCTGGAATGATGACGAAATATGTATGCAGCTACACCCTAAAAAAGAAGAATATGTAAACAATCACAAATATTGTTTGCATATATGGAAACCTATCAATCAAGAAATTCCAACACCACCTAGTGTTTTGATAGGTATAAGAAAAGGGCATGAGCTTGAAGATATGTTAAAAATAAAAGAATTACAAAGAGAGTTATATAGCCAATAAAAAAAGGAGTAAGAAAATGAAGTTTGAATGTTCTAAATGTGGAAAATGTTGTTCTAACTATTTACCGCTTCAAAAAGAAGAAATAAAAACAATGAAGAAATTAGCAATAAAAGAAAACAAACAGCTGTTAAACAAAGAGTGGTATAGTATTTGTCCTTTTCTAAATTATAAAAATGAGTGTGATATATATGAAAATAGACCTTTAATTTGCAGAGAGTATTCTTGTTACAACTATGAACATAACATTTACAATTTAGAAGCATTTAGCAAAATACCAGAAGAAAATTTTAAAATAACAAATGTAAGAAAAGAAATATTTAATGACGAAGGAGTCTAAGATGATAACTAAACAAGAATTTGTAGATATAATTAACAGACTAAGAAACTATAATGATTTACAAAATAAAATACAAGATTTATTTAAAGACAATATAGAAAATAGAGAAATGGATTTTATGAATGCAGGAAGTATATGTATAGGACATGAAACAGTAGTAGTAAAGCTACTAGAAAATATGTTTAATGATAGAGGAAATTTAATAGGCTGGTGGATATATGAACAAGATTATGGAAGGACATATGCTATCGGAGATTTAGAAGTAAATGGAGTAGGAATAGATTTAACTACACCAGAAAAATTATATGATTATTTAATATCAGAAATGGGGTATGACGATGGAACTAACACATAGACAAAGAAAACAGTTAAGCAAAATACTTATACAAAAAGATGAAAAGCACTTAATGAAATGGATAGATGATGTACATAATGGTATAGTAATAGAATGTGAACAAAAAACGAAACAAATGATAAATGACTATTTAGATTTATATGGTATTACAGTAGCATATACTTTGCATTACGTTTGTGGCTTTGGAAAGAAAAGACTAACAGAAGTTATGTCGAGAATATGGAATAATATAGACTGCTTCAAAGAAGGCTATTTAAGTATAGATGATTGTGTAAATGAATTAAAAGAATATGGAATAACCTTCACAGATATAGTAAACAGCGAAAATAAAATAAAATGGAAGGAGCAATAATATGGAACTAGATTTTCTTTTATCTAAAAACAGATATGAAATTTCAAAAATACTAAGGAATATGTTTTTAAGAATTTACATAGTTATAGCAACAATAACTATATTTATTCTTACTTTTATACCAAGTCCTTATGATATATTTTTTATACTCTTTGTACAACTATTAATTATATCTAATTTGATTGAGGACTATATAATGCAAGAAATAAAAAAACGATTAGACTTTGAAGAAGGAATAGAAATATACAGAAGGACAAACGCAATACCATACGAATTATTCCACAATATTATAAAACCAATTAATCGAGATAAATTTCATATTTATAGAGAATTAAATAATCAAGGAAACATAGCAAAATGGAGTATATATAGAAAAGACATGTCAATAGAGGACTATTTTAGTGAGAAAAACGAAGCTATATTAACAGAAAAGGACGGACTTTTAGGTTTAATTTTTTTCGTAAAAGGAGAAGAAAAGAATGCAAAAAGTTTCAAAAGAAATAAAAAAACAAATGGAAAGAGAGCTAAGGCAATATTGGACGAATAAAAGTAAATTAGAAAGACTAATAAAACAATCTAGCTGTAGCACAAGAACATTATTATATTGCCAGGAAAGAATTAACTATGTAGAAAATGTAATAAACAGATTAAATGATTTTGAAAAAGAAGTATTTGAATTAATATTTAAAGAAAACTGCGATTTTACATACTGTGAACAGATGAAACACATCAATAAGAATACCTACTACAACATATATAATAAATGCATATACTATCTAGCACAAGAATTTGGAATAATATAAAAAGGGCAGAAAAAATAGGGAAAAATAGCCCTTTTTTTTTGATACAATTAATATGGTAGTAATGTAGGTAATGAGAACTTACTTACTGTCTCATGTAATTTATCATTTTTTTCTCCTAATAAAGAGAAGAAAGTAACCCCAAACGTTCGCAATCAGACTGAAAAAGTCAAAGTCCCAAGGTTGCGGTGGTGTAAAGAGTAGTAAATGCCTGCTACTCTTTAAATAAAATATTAATGATACTAGCTAATTAATATAGACCTTCTTTCGCATAAAATACGCATAAAACTAAGTGGAATATATATTTTTCTAATATTTTATAGATATTTCCTTTTGAATAAAAAATTATCAGACGATGCTAGTTAAGTCTATATATTGCGATTGTAGAGAAACGGTATCTCGCTAGTCTCATAAACTAGAGTAAGTTAGTTCAATTCTAACCATCGCAACCAAGCCCCATAACTGAAAGATAGAGTGGGCTTTCATGGTTTCATTTTATTTTAGTAGCTATCATTAGTGTAGTGGCGGAATAGACACGAAGCTTCATGCAATAGTGGTAAAACAATATAAGCAAAAAGGGCTTGTAATTGTGCAGGCGGTTTATATTGTAATAGTAGACGCTTATCGAGTACATGACTTCTGGTATAAGAGAGTTGTAGCAACTAGATACAATATGTTAGGTGCAAATCCTAACCTACACTAAAACATGTTGCTAGTGGTCGAAAAGTACAAAGTTACTGATAAGACGACCACGTATCCTAGGTAGCAACATTGCTAGTAAGAAGTGTGTGGGCTACTTACTAGCAAAAATCACTATAAATAGTATGTAGGATATATAAAACAATCAGAAATCTGGTTTAACGTATTGAATTACGGTTTATGTTCCCCCTGCAAAAGAAAAACTTAGGAGCGAAAGTAGAGCTGAGCTACTTTTATATCTTACATAGTGTTTATATAGGAAGGAGAAATAAATATGCGAATAATGATAAGTCAACCTATGAGAAATAAAAGCCCAGAACGTGTAAGTTGGGAAAGACGAGAATTAGTAGAGGAGTTACAAAGACAAGGACACTATGTAATAGATACAATATTTACAGAGGAAGCACCAAAGGATTGTGACGAAAGTATTTATTATCTAGCAAAATCAATAGAAGCAATAGGAAAAGTAGATGCTGTAATATTTATGCCAGGGTGGGAGAATGCAAGAGGTTGCAGAATAGAACACCAAGTAGCAGCAAATTATGGAAAATTTATAAAGGAGCTATAAAACATGGAATTTGGAGAAGCAATTAAACTATTAAAACAAGGAAAAAGAGTACAAAGAGAAGGTTGGAACGGGAAAAACCAATATATAGAGCTAGCAACGAATATAAGCTACATAAATACAAAGCATGAAACAATAAATGTAGAACATGATGCAATAGGAAGTAACGCCATAGCGTTTGTAGGAACATCAGGAGTACAACTAGGTTGGCTTGCAAGTCAAGCAGATATGTTAGCAGAAGATTGGAGGATTGTAGAATAATGACTAATGAAAAATTTTTAGATAAATGCAAAGATTTAGTAAAAAAATATGCTATAGAGCATTTAGATAAAACAGATGAAATAACAAACTTTAATGTATATGTAGTATGGAGTTGCAAGACTTTACAAAACAGTAAAGCATTATTAAGTACTGACTTAAAAGATGGTATGTATTATGAGTGTACTATGGACGGAGACAAGAAGAAAATATACTTCGATGCATATAAAAAGTTTGAAAATAGAGCCATAGATATTGAGGAGTAAATTATGAAATTTATAGTAAATAATACAGAATGGACAATAGAAGAGCTAGAGAAAGAAAAGCTAGACGAAATGTATAAAGAAGAAAACGAAGGAAAAGTATATTTTACCTTCGGAGTAACTAAATATCCAACACATATTATTTATATAAATAAAGACATGTGTATTTCCCAAAAAATAAGAACATTAAAACACGAATTAACACATTGCTACATTTATAGCTATGGATTATACAACATAACAGAAATAACAGAAGAGATAGTATGTGACATAGTAGCAAGTAGCAATGATTTTATAAATAAAGTAGTAGAACAATACATAAAAGAAATAGAAAAGGAGCTTGTAGATGACTAATGCACAGAAAAGATTTTGTGATGAATACTTAATAGATTTTAATGCAACTAGAGCTTATAAAGCAGCTTACAAGAGTTGTAGAAAAGATGAAACGGCAAATGTTAATGGTAGTAAGCTACTAAGAAATACTAAGGTTAAAGAGTATATAGCCGAAAAGCAACAAGAAATGCAAGAAAGAAACAAAATCACACAAGATACAATAATACAAGAATTAGCCAAGATAGCACTTTTCAATATAAAAGACATTTATAACGAAGATGGTACATTGAAAAAAGTTACTGAATTAGACGACGATACAGCAAAAGCAATTTCTGGAGTAAAGATACTACAAAAAGCTGGAGCAATGAAAATAACATTAAGCAAAACTAACAACGAAATACCACTTGAACATATACCAGAACAAACAGTTGAATTTAAAACAAACGACAAGACAAAAGCATTAGAACTACTAGGAAAACATCTTGGAATGTTTAAAGAAAACGTAAATCTCACTCAGGACAAGCCTTTTGAGGTAAATATCAACGTAAAAAAGAAAAACTGAAATATATTATGTTAAGAACAGTAATATCAATACTTACAGGCGATAAAATGCCAATTCCCCACGGGAGAAATACCCACTTAATTAACATAATATAATTATGGAAAGAGGAGTTAAATGGATATAGACATTACAGAAAAACAAGAACAATTTATTAACTCAGAAGCATTTGAAACATTATTTGGTGGAGCAGCAGGACGGACGGCAAAAGTTATGGACAACTAGTAGATGCTTTACTATATGCATTAACTTATCCTAAATCAAAACAAATAATATTCCGTACAACATTTCCAGAGTTAGAAAAGTCAATTATAAGGACTAGCCTGGAATTTTATCCAAGACAGGTTGCTTCTTATAACAGTTCAAAACATGTATGGACATTTAGAAATGGAAGCATAATAGATTTTTCATACATAGCAACAGAAAATGATGTTTACC
>CALWYB010000117.1 GCA_944385665.1 uncultured Oscillospiraceae bacterium | reverse complement strand
CTTTTGAATTAGAACATTTCAGTACAGGAGATTTAGCTTATAGTATAAGAAAAATAAATCCATTTATAGAAGCAGACATTTATAAAAGAGATGGTACAATAGATGGTTATAAAGTAAGGAAATATTTATTAGATAACGGCTATGATGGTATTCATTCTGGAGACACATTTGTAGCTTTTAACTCTAATCAAATAAAGAATATTACTAATCAAAAACCAACACCTAATCCAGATATTAGATACGAAAAAATAACTAAAAATTCAAATAACAAAACATTAATAGCACAGCACAATACTAGTGAGGAAAAATTATTAGAAGCTTTAGATTTAGGGGCATTGCCAGTACCAAGTATTGCTATAACTAAGTATCAAAATCCAGTATTGAAATATGGAGACATTACATTGTTGTTTAATAAAGACACAATAAATCCTACAGATAGACGTAATGTTACATACAATAGCGATATATATTCAACAAGAAAACCTGAAATAGGAATTGCTTTAGATAAACAAAAGGTTAAATCTTTTGAAAAAATAGCAACAGAAAAAGGTGTTGGCTATGGCTATTTAAGTATGATAGAAGAATATGTAGAACAAAACGAGTTGTCAAGAGCAAGAGAACTTATACAACATGAGTTAGAGAAAAATAACAGTAATGTTAATATGCAAGATGTTGAAGATATTTATACAAAGTTAATAGAATCTGTACAAGAAAAAAGAATTATGAAATCAGGAGTAGACCCATATACTCCTAGTGGAAATAGAAAAAGTTTAATTCAAATGTCTATACCTTATACGCTAGATAATATTGTTAAGACTATGACACAAAAATCAACTAAAGGTAGCGAAAGTAATACTTTTGCTGGACTTGCAGAAATACGAGCTAATCTAGCACAAAATTTTAAAAGTATAGAAGCAATGCATCAAAATGAAAACAATTTAATTACTAGCGAAGAAATGGAAAACTTAAAGCAAGAATTAAACAATAAATTCTATGCTTTAGTAGATGAAATTGCAAAATATGACAAGGTAAATAGATATTTTGGCAGTACAGAGGTTGTAGCAAATGCCTTAAACGAGACAGCAAAGGCTAAAAATATAAGTACAGAAATATTAGATAATGAATTAGACTATGTTGATATAAAAAATGTACCAGAAAAGACATTGCAAAAAGCTATTGATTTTCTAAATAGTATGAAAAATATACCTACAGAATATTTTGAAGCAAAACCACAAAGAGCTGTTGGATTTGATGAAGTGCAAAAAGCCATTGTTCCACGAAATACATCTAAAGAAATAATCAAAAAATTAGAAAGTAAAGGAATTCCTATTGAATATTATTCTACAGAAAATGAACGACAACAGCGTATTTCAAATAATGAAGGTGTTAGATTTGAAAAAGCTAAATCTACAAGAAATAGCAGAGAAAATGCCCTATATGATGAAAGAACACATGATGACAAGAACTTTATCAATAATGCTAAAGATAATAATTATCTAAAAACGTTATTGTCTATAGATAATAATAGAGGTGCTACAAACGCACAAAGTTCTGAAAGATTAATCGAACAAGAAATAGAACTTGTAGAATCTATGGGAGCTTTTGATAATAATATACCAGTGACAAAACTAACTGACATTAGAAAGACTATAGAAAGTTATCTAGGAAAGAAAATACTAAAAGGACATTTCAGAGAGCCTGCTTATGGTATATATAAATCTAAAAATGACTTTATAAGAGTAAAAGAGCTTAAAGATATAGACAATATACTTCACGAAGTTGGACATGCCTTAGATTTAGGACAAAGAGTAACAATTAATAAAGGAGAATTGCAAAATGAATTGTTAGAAGCTGTACAAAGAAATGGTGGCTACGAGAATGATAAAAAGACAGTTCAATTAGAAGAAGGCTGGGCAGAAGTAGTTAGAATTTATACTATAAATCAATCTCTAGCGGAAAAGCTTTATCCTAGAACAACTGCATTTATAGAAAGTGTTAGACAACAGGATAAATCTATTGATAACTTTCTAAGCAGAGTTCAAAATCAAGTTTATAATTACATACATCAAAATCCAAGCAATAGGATATTAAGCAATATGTCAATTGGAGAGCAAACAGACAAAGAGCCAATGACTCCTGATAAATTCAAGAAAAATGTAATGCGATTAGTATACGACAAAGATTATTTATTAAAAGCTACAGTAAATGATTGGGCAAGATTATCCGGCAAAAAACCTAGTGAAATTAACCCAAGTAGAAACGCTTACATATTAACTAGATTAGCTTCTGGAGTAAACAATAAAGCTATTTCTATGATTTCAGATGGATATATAGACATAGATGGAAATAAATTAATGCCTGGATTAAATAAATTAGGAGAAATATTAAACAATGATCTTCAAAGATTTAATGACTTAAGAGTATACTTGGTTGCTAGAAGAGATTTAGAATATAAAGCTAAATCTTTAAAGACGGGAATTAGAACACTTGATAGTAAAGCTGTAATTAAACAATTTGAAAATGATACACAAATACAAGAAGCAGCACAAATAGTATATGATACTTTAGATGGTGTTTTACAATATGCAGTAAATAACGGATTAATAACTCAAGAGAATGCTCAGTCGCTTAGAGAAAGTAATGCATTTTATGTACCTTTTCAAAGAGTAGTTGAAAATCGAGGAAACCAAGTTGGAAGAAGAGGATCAGTCGCAGACATAATTAAAGGTAGAACCGGCTCAGAGCTTGATATAAAAGATGTTTTAGAAAATATAGTTGTAAACTCTGCAAATATTATACAGCAAGTGGAAAACAATAATGTTTTAAGAGCTTTATATGAACAAGGCGAAGAACTAGGAATGAAAAATACTATATTTGATGTTATACCTACACCCGTGCAACATGTTGGAACAGCTACATTGTCCACTTGGGAAAATGAATTAAGGAACCAAGGTGTAGATATAGAAAATATAGACCTAGAAAAAACTATAGATATATTTGCTCCTAACAACAAGATAGACCAGAAAAATAGGATTACAAGCTTTATAGATAATAATGGAAAGAGAGTTTACTTACAATTTACAGAACAGGACATATTTAACTCTATTATGGCTTTAGATAAAAATTCTAATAGTTGGTTTTTAAGATTAATGCGAAAATTAAATATGCCATTAAGATATGGAGCAACTATGGCGAATATTGGATTTGCTATACCTAATATGATTGCAGATACTGCACAAGCTGCGATATATTCAGAAGCTGGATTTATACCAGTTATAGATAACGTAATAGGAATATTAGACATACTAGCTGCTCAAAATAAAACTGTTAGAAATTTTGTAAACAAGTATGCTCCTGAATATGCTAAGAAGATAGAATATTTATATAACATATATCAACAAAGTGGAGCAAGCAGTTCTACACGTCTTTCACAGTATAGAAAATCATCGCAAGAAATTATGAAAGATATTTATGGAACCAAGAATAGTGAAACTTTAGGAATTAAAGAATCATTTAAACCACTAAAAAGACTTCTTGATATTATGACTTATATACCAGAGCTATCTGAACAGTCAACTAGATTTAGAGTATTTGAAAGAAATTATGAGGCATATAAGAATAAAGGCGGAAGTGAGACAGATGCCAGAATAAAAGCAGCTATAGAGTCAAGAGATGCAACACAAGATTTTGGAAGAACTGGTACAGCAATGAGAGAAATAAATCAGCTAATACCTTTCTCAGCAGCAAGAGTAGGAAGTGTTTATACATTTTCAGAAAAAGTAACTCAAAATACTAAAAAGACTCTGACTAGAATAGCTTTAATGTCTATACTTGCAATACTTATAAAAACTATAGGATACAACGATAAAGAAATAGAAGAATTAAATCAACGTAAGAAAAATGATAATTTCGTTTTGAATATTGGTGGAACAATTGTAACCATTAAAAAGCCACAGGGAGTTTTGCGTAGTATTCTTAGCTTTGAAGAGTATGTATTAGATTTAGCAACAGGTCATATAGAAGAAGGCAAAGAAGGAGAAAAGCTTGTAGAATGGTTAGAAACAGCTTTAATGGATAATTTACCTGCAGATGAAGTAGGTGGATTAGTACCTAATGCTATTGCTCCATTGATAGAAAACTCTATAAATAAAGACTTTTATTATAATTCAGATATAGTAAAAAGTTATGATTTAGATTTACCAGAAAGCCAGCAATACTATGATTACACATCTCAATTAGCTATAGCTTTAGGAAAAATATTTAATTATTCTCCAGCTAAAATAGATAACTTGATAAGTGGCTATTTTGGAGGTTTAGGAACTCAGGTAACAAACGTAATAGATTATATATCTGGAAAATTAGGATTAAGTGCAGAAGAACCAGCTATGGGTGCAGAGGATAATGCTGTAGGAAAAAGGTTTATAGTAAATGTAAATGAAAATTCAGCATCAATTGATGAAGTCTATACGCTTAAAGATGAACTAACTAAAAAGAAAAATGGAGGAACTATTACATCAGAGGAAAGTAAGAAGCTAGAAACATTAAAGCAAGCTACTTCTGATATGGCAGCGTTAAACAAACAAATAAGAGCTATAAAGCAGGATTTAACTATGTCTGGTACAGAAAAAGCAGATAAAATAAGACCACTTCAAGAACAAAAAACAGATGTAGCTAGAAAGGCTCTTGGCAAAGATAGTATTTATACAACTAATAGCGATGACTTGGATTCTTTACAGTTCTATCCTAGCAGAGATGTATTATCTCAAAGTGGATACACTTTATCTCTAACAGAAGAGATGAAAAAAGAATACGAAGAATTAGCATATTCTCAATACAAAAAATACGAAAAACAAGGACTATACAGCGAAGAATATTTAGATAAATTAAAATCTAAATGTAAAGACTATGCTAAATCAAAACTAATGCAAAAATATAGAAGTAAATTAACAAGAACTAAATAGGAGAGAGCAACTTGCTTTCTCCTGAATATGAAAGGAAAAATAAGATGGAAAATATAAATTCATTTTTACTTAGTTTAACAGCTATAGTGATGTCTTTATGTGGATTAATAGTAGCTATTAAAAAGACAAAAAAAGAATTAGAAACATTACCAGGCAAAATAAAAAAGCAATGTTCTATAGATTTAACAATAATAGACAAAATGGAGCGTGTAAAAGAAATATTAGGAGCAGACAGAGTACAAGTATATGACTTTCATAATCGGAGGACATTATGCAAATGGAAGAAGTGCATTAAAGACAAGTTGTAGCTATGAAGTATGTAAAGCGGGTATAAAAGGATATCAAATGTATTTACAAGCTATACCGCTTAGTTGTATACCGATTTTTACTAAAACATTACTAGATAAAGAAGAACTTAAAATTAATGACTTAGAAGAGATAAAAGATAAGATGCCTGCCACATATACACTTAAGAAAAGTCAAGGAATAAAATCATTTTATGATATTGTTATTAACAACAAAATGGGAGAACCGATTGGTTTTCTAGCCGTTCAATACACAGAAAATTATAAAAACACGTTTTCAAATGAAGAAAAAACAGAAATGTTACGTCTAAAATTTTTCATAGAAGAAAATTTAGAAAAAATGGTAGCACAAAAATAGGGAGGAGGTGTAGGAAAATGGATTTTATCACAATGGAAATGTTTTTAACAGTTGCAGGTTGCTCTACTATAATTACACTACTTACACAAGTATTTAAAAGATTCTTGCCAGAGACAGTAGATAGTAAGTGGTTAGCTTTAGTATTTTCAATAATTGTAGGAGTTGTAAGAATAATTTATTTAGCAGATTTTAGTTTTGCAGGAATTACAACAGGAATAGTTAATGTTGTATTACTTTTAGCTATCGCTATAGGCGAATATGAAGTAGTAAAATCAGCAGTAAACAAAGTAACAGAATTACTTAAAAAGGAGGAATAACTTATGTTAAAAGGAATTGATGTATCAGGCTCACAAAGAAATATTGATTGGGCAACAGTAAAAAAAGATAATAGTTTTGCTATTCTAAAGATGGGAAATATTTATGATGATGAGAAACTTTATATAGACTCAAAATTTGAAAGAAATTATAAAGAATGCCAAAGACTAGGAATACCAACAGGTATATACATATATAATTATTGCAATTCTGTAGAAGCGTTAAAAAAAGAAACAAAAGAAGCTTTAGAATACTTAGAGGACAGAGTATTACAAATGCCAATTTACCTTGATTTTGAAGATGAAACTATTGCAGTAGAAGGCAAAGATGTTCTTACTGAACAATGTATACAATTTGCTAAATTAGTTCAAGCAGAAGGATATAGGGCTGGCGTATATGCGAACTTAGATTGGTTTGAAAATTATTTAGATGCAAGTAAATTCGACAAAAGTATATCTGTTTGGGTAGCACAATATTACAAAGAGTGTGAATTTAAGGGAACATATGATATATGGCAATACACAAACGACGGAAAAGTAAATGGAATTTCTGGAAGAGTAGATATGGATTATCTATATAACGAAGCTATTATAATTAAAAACAGCGATGGACAGATAGAAGAAGATAAAGACGAAACAACTTTAAAATATAAAGTTGGAGACACAGTTTCTTATAATAAAATCTATTCTTCAAGTACAAGTACAACAGCATTAAATCCATTGATTAAATCTGGAAAAATTACAAAAATCTATCCAGGAACACACAATCCATATTTAATTAATAATGGAACAGGATTTGTAAATGATAATTGTATAACTACTAATACTTCTAGTAGCTCTTCTAGTACAATAAAAAAAGGCGATAAAGTAAAAGTTATAAATGCTGTACAATATGATGGAAAAAGCTTTGCTAAATATTATGATACATACGATGTTATAGAAATAGATGGAGATAGAGCTGTAATCGGCATAGGTAATACTGTTACTTGTGCAATTAATGTTAAGAATATACAAAAGGTATAAGACTTTTAAGGGTACGCCGTCCTACAAAGAAAAGAGACAGATTAATTTCTGTCTCTTTTAAAATTATAATAGTATTATAGTATTACTTTCTAATAAAAATTCAAACACTTTTTTATTTTTTAGTGCTTCTTCAATAGTTCTATGCAATATATAATTATAAAACATATATGCAGATATAACACTTAAACATGTGAAAACACTTAAAATTGTAATTTTAAGTTCGAATGCAAATGAAATAATTAAAAATGCTATAGAAATATAATAAATAATTTTTTTAGAATTACTGTTTACAGAACAAACGCCTATATAACCGCTATATAATAAGCAAAATAATATTGCATATATGATTCCACCTAAAAATCCTAAGCAATAGATAGAAATAAAAAACGAAATAATCATTATAATACTAAAGCTAGCTCCCCAAACTAAACAAGTAGTATCTTTTACAGCATCTATTAAAAATACTCTTCCTTTTGCTAATTCGACTCCTATTTTTAAATTATTGTCTTGTTTAATATTCTCAAATTCTTCATCAGTTATCATATTTATATTCCTCCTTAGTTACTGTTTTATATTATAGCTATTCATATCTACATGCTTTTTGTTTTTTCTATGCATTACAAAATTATATACGGCTCCAATAATTATAACAGACAAAGTTGTTACAATCAGCCTATCAGATAACGAAGTATCTTCAATACTATTAAAATTACTAATAGTAAAAGAATCAACAATATCTTTAACTTCGTAAGAATCTAATTGTTCTAAACTAGTAGATTCTATAGTTAGCATATACATTACATTGTTAGAGCCTACAACATATTGAATTGCATATAAATTATAACCATTTAATGAATATATACTTTTTATGAAAAAACCTTTATATTTATTTTTAGTGAATTTTTGAACGCTTTTATCCAATGTATCAATTCTTGCATTTTCATATTGATTGGCACTTTCATTTAAACTTTTTACCAAACTGTTTAGATTCTGATTATTATACTTAAAATGTTGTGTACTTTCTATTAGAATTGATTGTATAAGTATTTCTACTTTGCTGTCTTGTCTAAGCCAATGACCATTGCTAATATTTTTATAGTTAGACGGAATATTGATACTGTAATCTGGATTAGAATAATAATATCCATAAGAATAATTAATACCTAAAAAGAACATAATAATAAATATAATAAATAACCACTTTAATTTCTTCATTTTTTCCTCCGTTTACTTATAATTTAAAATTTTTTCACTTGTACGTAGTGTAGCTACGTATAGTTTATCATATTTTGTTATAAAATCAAGTATAAATTTCAAATATTTGACAATATACGTCATTCATGTTATTATGTTAACTAGGAGGTGCGATATTTATATGTTACTAAACATAAAGGAAAACCCAAAAATCTTAAACGACTTTTTAATGTATTTATACAGTATAAAAAGCTATTCTAAGAATACAATATCAACTTATAATTTTAACATATTACAATTCTTAAAATTCTTATTACAATATTGGAATATACCAATTAAAACTAATCAAATTACAATATTTATATTAATTAATGTAAAAGAAAGTGATATAGTAGCTTATTTAGTATATTTAAACTATACAAGAGATAATTCTGCAAGTACAAGAAAAAACAAAGTAGATGCATTACGAAGCTTTTACAAATGGATATTTAATTCTTTTCCTACCAATTCAAATAAAAATCCAATATTAAACTTACCAAAGATTCAACAACAAACTAGGTTACCTAAATATTTAAGTTTAGACAAAGCTTATAAAATACAAAATATATTTAATATATCTAACTCAAGATTTCATGTAAGAGATAATTTAATTATAGCATTATTCTTGCATACTGGTATGAGATTATCTGAATTAGTAAACACAAATATATGTAACATTGATTTTACAAATAAAACAATAAATGTAATTGGCAAAAACAATAAAGAAAGAACTGTATATTTGAATGATTTTTGTATAAAAAGAATAAAAGAATATCTTAAATTAAGAAGAAACAAAACAAATATACTTAACTACAAAGACGCATTATTTGTAAATAAATCAGGTCAAAGACTGAAACAAAATGGAGTTGAATATATTTGCAAAAAAGCTTTTAGATTAGCAGGATTAGAAGATTATAACTATACACCTCATAGCTTAAGACATACTGCAGCAACTCATCTTTACATGAATACTGAAAATCTTTTAGTAGTAAAAGATTTCTTAGGACACTCAAGCGTTACTTCTACTGAAATATACTCTCATATACATGATACAATAATTAAAGATGCCGTTAATAAAAATCCATTATCAACGTTTTCTCCTAAAAACTTGGAAGAGAGGAAAGGAGTAAGTATATGAATTTAGATTTTGACACAGAACATATAAGGAAGCACGATATTTCTTTATTAGATTGTCAAGTAGATCTAATATTAAGAAGTTTATCATTTTATAAATATACTTATGAATTTATTTATCCACGAAGAAAAGAAACAAAAACTTTAGATGAAAATTTAAGAATATCATTAGTTAGAGATACTTACGAGCAAATTTTTACACAATATGCAGATTCTAAATACAATTATGAAAAATTAATTGATAAAGAAAATTTAGATAAAAAATACAAAGAAATCGTTTAATAAGGTTGACACAGTTTATAATATATGTTATTATCATAGAAAAATAAGAGAAATTTTTACATCGAATTGTTTATATAAAAAATCGAAGCGTCAGAATCGATTTTAAGCCGTTTTTAAAAGTAAGGACGTATAGTTTGTTGTTTAAGAAATAGCTTGAAATAAGGTTTTAGCAATAATGTAGGAATAAATTAGAATGGTATAGCCATTTATTATTTTTCCTACCTCCTATTGCACAAAACTTTGATTTAATACCAATAAATATAACAGAAAAAACAAGATGTAAAAGTTAATTTTACATCTTGTTTTTTGTATTGGAGGAAAAAGATAGATGATAGGAGATAATATCAGGAAAATAAGACAAGAAAAGCAAATGTCTATGGAAGAATTAGCAAAAGCAACAAGTTTAAGTCGTTATACCATAGATAAAATAGAACATAGTCGAATAAAAGATTTTAGGTTATCAACTTTGCAGAAAATTGCAACTGCATTGAATGTAGATATTATAGAAATTATACATAAAAAATAGACTACACGTAAAGTGTAGCCACAACGAATTGTTTACTTTTATATATTAACATAAAAATAAAGATAAGTCAATAGTGGAAGGAGGGAATTATATGTTATTTAGAAAAAATGAAGATAAATCACTCTTAAGAGAATCTAGGAACTCATTAAAAAATGCAGAAGATAAAATAATTGAATTAAGACAACAAATAAAAGAAAAGGATAAAGCAATCGAAAACGCAAAGACACAGTATGCTATATATGAAACTGCTTTATATGAAATAAAAAAGATAACTAGTATGCAACAATTTAACAGTGTAACAAATTTACAAAACAAAATAAAAAGTGTATTAGACAACGTAAATATCTAATACACAGAGCAAATATAAATAAATATATTTGTATTTTATCATAAACATTTTTTATTTGCAAGGAGAAAATTTATGGAACAATATAAATTGAACAAGATGTTTGGGTGCATTCAGACAATACAAGATAACTTAAACGCTTTATATATAGAAATAATAAAAGGAAATCCATATCCCAATTATTGCTTAGAAAAGTTAAAACCAATGTTGAATGATACTAATTGCTTAATTTCTATATTTGAGGAGGAGAAAAATGTTAATAACAAATAAATTAAACTTACCAAAGCCATTTGTAAGTGCTGTAGAAAGAGAATACGAATATAAAGATAAACAATATAGTGTTACTACAATATTAAAAGATGTAAGAGAAACACTTCTTACGAGAAGGCATAATGACGAAATAGAGCAAGATGTAGCAGATATGATATGGCTAATCTTTGGAACAGCAGTACATAGTGTATTAGAAAATAGTAAAGAAGAAAATACAGAATTTAAAGAGGAACACTTTGCAGAAGAGGTTTTTGATGGATATAAATTATCAGGACAAGCAGATTTATTCAACGCAGAAACTAAGACTGTAACAGACTATAAAACATGTTCAGCTTGGAAAGTAGTTTATGACGATTGGGAAGATTATAGAAAGCAACTTTTAATGTATGCATGGGCATTTAGAAAAATGGGTTTTGAGGTAGAAAAAGGGCAGATAGTAGCAGTCATAAAAGATCATAGTAAAACAAAAGCTAAAGTAGATAATACATATCCTCAATATCCAGTATATACAAAACAATTCGATTTTTCTATTAAAGATTTTGAAGAAATTGAAAAATTTATATTAGAAAAATTTAAAGAAATAAAAAAATATGAAAATACAGAAGATACTGAGTTACCAATTTGTAGTGAAGAAGCTAGATGGAATGATGGAGATAAATATGCTGTAAAGAAAAAAGGAAACAAAAGAGCTTTAAGAGTATATGACACACTGCAAGAAGCAGAGGAACATTTAAAACAAGATGAGAATCTTGAACTAGAAATAAGAAAAGGCGAAGATAGGAAATGCTTAGAATATTGTAGTTGCTGTAAATTTTGTAACTACTATCAAGAAAATTATGGAGGTAAAGTAGAATGAATATATACGAAAAATTATTAGCAATAACATCTGAGATAAAAAAAGTAGCCAAAAATTTAGAAGTTGGAGTTGGGCAAAGTCAATACAAAGCTGTAGGAGAAGCAGACGTATTAACAGCTGTAAAAGAACTGGAAGAAAAGTACAAAGTATATTCATATCCATGTGACAGAGAAATTGTGGACAGTGCAATTCTACAAACAGAGAAAGAATATAACAATAAAATTACAAGAAACAATCAATTATATATGAGACTAAGAACAGTATATAGATTTGTGAATGTAGAAAAACCAGAAGAATACATAGACGTGCCAACTTATGGCGATGGTGTAGATACACAAGATAAAGCACCAGGAAAGGCAATGACTTACGGAGATAAATACGCTTTAATGAAAGCATACAAGATTATAACAGGAGATGACCCAGACCAAACTGGAAGTCCAGACAATATGAACATTATAGATAAAAAAACTACCAAGAAAAGTACAAATAATAAAGTAACAGACGTAGAGGCTAAATCTATATACGCATTAATGGTACGTAAAGGAATAAATGTAGTACACGATTTACAAAAGAATTATGGAATTAGTAATACAGCAGATTTAACTAAAGAACAATACTTATCAATATTTAAAGCTATAAATAATATGCCAGATAAAGAAGAGTTAGACACAAACGATGGTCGCAAATTTGATGGAGAACCTTATAGGAGTTAGATAGTATGGTAGGAACAATACAGCAAGTAATACAATATTTATTTACTCAAGACAATAGCAAAAAGTATGAAGTAAAAGAATATAAAAAGAAACGTTCAAAAGATGCTAATGCGTATTTTTGGAAGCTACTAGGAGAAGCTTGCGAAGCAACACATCTAAATACTACTCAAGAATACAAAAGAAGGGTTAAAGAGTTGGGAATCTTTAGACAGTTTAGAATAATGACACAAGATGTAAAAACTTTTGAAAAGGTTTGGACAGATAGAGGAATTGCTTGGTTTTGTGAGATAGTCGATACAGAATATATAGGAAACGCTGAATTCAAAATAATAAATGCGTATTATGGTTCAAGTTCATATAACACTAAACAAATGTCAAGGCTAATAGATAATCTAGTGCAAGACTGCAAAGCAATAGGTATTGAAACAAAACCTCAAGCAGAAATAGATAGTTTATTAAAAAGCTGGAAGCCAAAATAATGTCAATAGATTATACATTATTTGCTTTTTCTAAATCGTCTAAAAAGAAAAAAGAGAAACAAAAGTATATAAAAGGACATAAGCATAAACAAACAAAAGCAACAGAAATACCAAAGAGGGTAAAAGAAGTCGTCTGGCAAAGAGATAATCACAGATGTATATTCTGTCACAAATATGTTCCAATTGAATATGCATGTTGCCATTTTATACCTAGAAGTGCTGGAGGCTTAGGAATACCAGAAAATATCTATACAGGCTGCTCAGAATGCCACAGAGAGCAAGATAATGGACTAAATACTAAATTATATGATGACATAGCAGAAAACTATTTAAAGGGCATTTATGGAGCAAATTGGGACAAAGAAAAATTAATTTATAGAAAGTGGGGTGTTATGCAAAAAAATGAAAAGTAAATTCGAAATACATATAACAGGAGACGGTAGAGGTAATCAGGTTCAACTTAAAGGTAAAGGAAAATTATTACTAGATGGATTAGAAAGTTTTATAGTAGCATTATTAAATTGCGGAGCAAGTGTTGAAATGATAATGAATGAAGTTACACATGCAATAGAAAGGTCAAATACAGAGACAAAAGTTATAAAAACAGATAAAAAAGGAATAGAACAAATGTTAAAAGAATTACTAGAAGATTAATCTATAGGAGGAAAAAATGAATTACTTAGCTGAAATTCTCGCGTTTTACGATTTAGTGCAAGTTAAACAGTTATCTACAGGGCAAATTGCTTTATGGCATGCCTTAATGGCGATAAACAATAGATGCACTTGGATAGAGTGGTTTACTGTACCGAATCTTACGCTTGAATTGAACACTGGATTATCGCGATCTGGAGTTTTAAAGGCAAGGAATGCATTAAAACAATATGGATTAATAGATTTTAAAATAAATGGCACAAAAGCAACTAACTATAAAATGATTACTATAGCAAAAAGTAAGCAAGAAAGTAAGCAAATTGGTAAGCAAGTTAGTACGCAAGATGGTAAGCAAGTGAGTAAGCAAGTTAGGAACACATTAAATAAAAGAAAAGAAACGAAACTAAAAAAAGAAAGTAAAAAGAAAGCCTATGGAGAATATCAACACGTTTTGTTTAGTGATGAAGAATACGAGAAACTAAAAGCATATTTTCCAAACGATTATGAAAAAAGAATACAGTCCTTAGATGAATATATCCAAAAATCAGGAAAAAAGTACAAGGATTTTTTACTGACCCTAAAAACATGGGCTAGAAGAGACGGATATGTTCCACCTAGTGAAAAAGAAAATAGCAAGGACAAGTTTAAGAGTGTTGACCTATCATGCTTAACAAATGAAGAATACGGCTTACTTATGCAGAAGAAAATAACAATTGAAGAGCTTATCAAGAAAGGAAGAGTCCATGTGGAATGAGGAAATAGAAAAAGCTGTTTTGTTTTACGTGATTTATGAGCAAGAAGCTTTTGTGCTTAACGAAGATGATTTTGTTTCAGACAGAAACAGAAAGATTGTAAAAGCTATAAATGAGCTAAAGTCAAGAAATGAAGAAATATCAATTTTTAGCATAAGCTCTAGGATAAAAGCAAATAAAAGTCAAGTTTTAGAGTATCTATCTGGGCTTGGAGAATACATACGAACTGCAACAGCAGACAGCGTATATAAAGAGTTAATGCAATTGTCCAAGAAAAGAAAAGTGTTTGACCTGCTTAAATCTAGTGAAAAAGATGTTATTGAAGATACAGACGACATAGATATTATTGCTCAATCAATAGTTCAAAACATAAACAAAATCGAACAATCAGAGTTAACAGAAAAAAGTTTTATGAAACAAGTTTCAGATACAGTTGAAACAATTGAAAACAATGTATTAAAAGGCATGGACTATTCGTTATACACAGGAATTCAAGACTTAGACGATATGTTATGTGGTCTACACAGGCAAGAACTAACAATTATTCGGTGCTAGACCAGGTGTAGGAAAAACTACACTAGGACTACAGGTGGCAGAACATATTGCTAGTAAAGGTGTAAATGTAGGAATAATAAGTCTTGAGATGTCAGATTATCAAGTTATACAAAAAATGCTTTCAAGAAAAACAAGAATAAACTCTTATAAAATGCGTATGTCTACACTTGAACAAGAGGACTTAGACAAAATTGCTATAGCAAGTTCAGAAATTGCAGAGCTACCAATTCATTTAATAACAAACGCCATGACATTACAGCAAATAGAAACTGTAACAAGAAAATTAAAAAATAAAAAAGACTTAAGCTTGCTAATTATAGACTATATACAACTGGTAAAAAATAAAGGCAAATTCAACAATAGAGAACAAGAAGTAGCTGATATAACTAGAACTTTGAAACTTTTAAGTTTAGAGCTAAATATTGCAGTAGTAGGTCTTTGCCAACTTAACAGAAATGCAAGTAAAAATGAGCCAACACTTGCAGATTTACGAGAGTCAGGCTCAATAGAACAAGATGCAGACAATGTTTTATTTTTATACAAAGAAAACGAAAGTGAAGAAGGAACTTTAGAAAATATTACACTTAAAATTGCTAAGCAAAGAGCTGGAGAAACTGGAAAAGTTTATCTGAAATTCAATAAACGAAATAGTGAATTTAAGGGAGTGATACGATGCTAACGATTAATAAACAAGAACTACTAAAACTAACAGATGAAGAGAAAGCAAGAGTGCTAAAAAATATTGTTTTGGGCAAAGTTAAATACATAGACACAAACAAAGAAATTTTAAGTAATCAAGAAACACATATACCAAGTATCTAGTAGGAGGATAGGAAAGTGAGTAAATATTATAATAAAAAAGTTACGATAGACAATTATGTATTTGACAGCATAGCAGAAAGTAAAAGATATAAAGAATTATGTTTATTACAAAGAGCAAATAAGATAAAAAACTTAGAACTACAACCTAGGTTTGAGCTGCAGGAAGCTTTTATAAAAAACGGAAAAAGATACAAGGCTATTACATATGTTGCAGATTTTATGTATTTAGATGTAGAGAAAAACTGCATAGTTGTAGAAGATGTAAAAGGATTTGAAACAAAAGAATTCAAGTTAAAACAGAAAATGTTTGAGTACAAATATAAAAATTTAAGTTTAGTATTAATTAAATAAAAATAGAAATGGGGTTATTTTATGAAAGCAGATACATATGGAGAGATAATAAATGATGAAAATACATACAAAGATATAGCGGACATTTTAAAAAGAGGAGCTAATGTAGTTATTGGGTGGAATGATGAGCAATACACACATTTAGACATATTATTTAGTCTTAGAGCTTATAAAGAGTTTGGCAATTATTTACAAAGAGGACTTAGAGGCAATGAACTATTTGTATCAATAATTAGTTTAGGAGCTTTTGGCTTTAATGTATACAATGGAGAAAAAACACCAGGATACATAGCAGAAAAATTAAATCTAACTGGAAAGCCTACTGTAGAAAAGTTTGGAGAGTTAGTAAATGGAATTATAAAGGAGCTGAACAAATAATGGAAAAAGAATCAATAATAAAACAACAATACATTAATACAGAATATTCAATAGTAATTAGCAAGAAAAAAGGACAAAAAAACTCAACACAATTATATTCTTTTAACCACCCAATTGAATTACAGACTGGAATAGCAAGTATGACTGAACAATTAATTTTAAAAGGTGTACTAACTAAAGCAGATATATTAGAAGCTGTAAGAATGGGAGCAACGAGAGGAGAAAAAAATATATGAGAGTATTTAGATTTATGAGTAATAGTGAATTTGAAATGTATAAAGCAGGAAAGGTGTTAGTAAATAACAATAATCATAGAGAAAAAGGTTTTAAATCAGATAGTGTGGGCTTTTGCTTTTTTGATGAAAACGAAATTGATATTAAACAAGCGATACACTTTTTATCTGGGCTTGTAAGTTTTGACATATGTGCTGTATTTGAAACTGATAAAAATAATCTAAAACAAGGTTATGGAGTATATAAAAAGAATTGCAAACCAACTGGAAATTTAGGTATAGACTTAGTTATAGCACTTATGGACAACAATACTATGAGAAGAACAGAATATAGTACTAAAATGTACAGTAAAGAAAATTTTAAGTTAATTAAATTCTCAAAAGATATATGGAAACAATACACAATATTAGAAGAACAAAAAGACTTAAAATGGGAGGAATGTAATGTCTAATACAGAGATTATAGAACTATGGAAAAAAGGATTTACAATAAAACAAATAACCAAAGAGTATGTAAAAACAGAGAAAAAGAAAGGCAATAAAGTTACCATTTGGGAAGCACAGAGCTATATTGAGCCAATAATTTTTCAATATCAAACTAATTTAATGAGAGGCGTTATAAATGAGTGAAGCGGATAGATTGTTTAAAGAGTTAGGATACAAAAAATATACAAGTGATGATTGTGTAATGTATATGAAAAATTTGTTTATTCTTACATTTGATATAGATAATAAGACGTTTATAACTGAATATAAACAAGGAGATTATAACTTTCCAAAGATAAGACCTTTTGAAGTGAATATGCAAGAACTACAAGCAATAAACAAAAAGTGTAAGGAGCTGGGCTGGATATGATATTGATAATAGTAATCCTAAATTATATAAATGATTGCAAAAAAATAGGAAAAGAGAATTTAGCTGTTTCACTAAGTAGTCGACTAATAAGTTATTTTTTATATGTTCCTTTACCGATTGTTACAGGACTTGTATTGAGAGGGGGTATAAATGGATAACAAAACAAACGACAAAAATGTCGCAAATATAGAAAGATTGAACAATTTTGCAAACATGACATTTTTGTATGGAAATAGAGTTAACTTAAATGTAAGTAGTTTAAAAGGATTACAGGAAGATATAAAACATTTATTAGCGGAGCGAGAGCAAGATAAAAAATACATAAAGAACTTAGAATTAGCCTTAGAAATTGTAAAGTCTTTATTAGAAGAAAAAAATGTAGGTAAATTAAAAGAAGTTATGCAAAGATTGAAGGATATAAATTATGGAAGAGGATAGTATTATAGCACATAAATTTGCAGTAATGCAACAACAATTAGAACAAAAAGACAGACGAATACAAGAACTAGAAGAAGAAAATCATATACAAAGAAAACAAATAATGAATATTTTTGATAATGGGTACATATCAAAGCAAAAAGTAAAAGATAAGATTGAAAAATTGAGACATGATATAAAATTAGGCAATTGTAGATATCCATATATTGAAGAACATAAAATAGAGATTTTGCAAGAACTTTTAGAAGGAGAAAAATAGGAATGTATCAAGATTGGTTTGAAGAATTTAACAAAGTAAAAGAAAAAGGAAAAAAGAAGATGTGTAAATGTTGTGAAGAAATAGAAGAATTGCAAGAATTACAAAAAAATCAAGAAAAAATACCAGAAATAAAAGATATTTTAAAAGTCAGATTAACGATGGTAACAAGAAAAAAAGGACTAAAAAAAGATAAAGGAACAATAAATTATAAAGCATTTGATTTAAACTACTGCCCAATGTGTGGAAGGAGGCTAGTAGAGTGACTAAAAAAGAGAAAGAGAGACAAGAAAAAATAGAGTATATAAAATCTATAGTAAATAAAGAAATAAAATTTGATAAACGAAAAGAAGAATTAGTGCTAGGTTTTATATTTAATATCTTAACAAGTAATACAGTTATGAATAGATATGAATATAGTTTTTATGGAAATATAGACAAAGACGAAACGATAAGACTTGCTGATTGTATAAATTATGTTGGAATGAAATTAAAACTTAAGGAGGACAAGCAATGACAGATGAAGAGATAGCATTGAATTTAACGAAAATCATTAATGATAATATAAACGAGAATTCAAATCATTACTTAAACGAAAAAGGAGTAATAGAAACATACAAAAGAGTATTAAAAGAAATTAGAAAAGATGACAAGAAGGAGTGAGTATATGACAAAAGAACAAGAAGAAGCAATAGAAATAATAGATAAAATGATAAAAAGTTATATAGAAGCAGATGAATGTGGATTATCAAACAATGATTTTAAACATGAAATAAGAGCAATGAAAACAGTCTTAAATATGCTACAAGAACAGCAAGAAGCAAATAAAAAGAAAGATAAGATAATAGATTTAATGACAGAGATATTTTACAAAAGGTTTAAAGCAGAATTGTTATTAGAATATGGATTTGAAAACGAAGAACAATTAAAACAATATTTTGAAAATAAAGCAAAGGAGTAAAGTATGAGAGAATTAAAGAAAAATGAACAATATGCAAATGAAATATTAACTGCAATGAACAACTTAATACATGATGAAGAAAATCAAACACCTTGTTATATAAGTACAAAAGAATTATCAGAAGGAGATAATCTTACAGAGTTTTTTATAGGTTATTTAAAAGCTGGAACTTTAATGTTTAATAAGTTTACAGGAGAAGAAAAGAACAATCTTGAATTTACGCATATTTTAAACCATTTATGTGTGCAAGATTTGTTAGAAAAGGAGTAAATATGGATATTAAAGTAGGAGAATATATAAGAACTAAAAGTGGAAAAATAGATATTTTTAAAGAAAAAGATGAAAATTATATGTTTGCAAGATGTCAAAAGAATACTTATTGGATTTTTGATATAACAAAATATAGTAAAAATCTAATAGACTTAATAGAAGTAGGAGATATAGTAGAGATAATTTTAAATGAAATAACAGGAAAAACAACTAAAGTATATATTGCAAATAAAGAACAAATAGAGGCTATAAGTACAATGAATGTAAAAATGCTAGCAACAATATTAACACATGAACAATATAATGCAAATTGTTTTAAAGTGAAAGGAGAATAGAATGTTTAAGATAACAAAATCATTAGAATTATTAATTGCGACACAAAAAGAAATTAATAAAAGTATAAAAGACTTAAGAGAAGATTTAAAACCGCAATGGGATGAAATTACAATGAATAGTAACAGAATATCTATTATTAATAATCAATTAGCAAACTTAGAGAGTAATGTATACACGAAAGAAGAAACAGTAAAAACAATAAATAAAGAATATGATTACAGAGAAGAATACGAAGAATGTAAAGATGAAAACTATGCTTTACTAGAATTAATAGAAAAATATTGCAAGTATGATAACAAATATAAAGTGCTAGATTTACTTAAAGAAATAAATGATAAATACATAGCAGATAAAAGATAAAATAACAAACTTAATATAAAAAAGTAGTACAAGTTTATTAAAAAAGTATAAAAATAGAACTATTTTAGAAAAGTTAGGGGGAAGTATGAGAGAGATAAAATTTAGAGGTAAAAACAAAGACATAGGTTGGCTATATGGGCAACTAGCTTATGATATAAATGGAAATACTTATATTATTAAAGAAGTTGAATTAGACAGCAGTTATGGACTAGAAGAGACTATATTATTTGCAACAATGTGGTACAGAGTAGACAAAGAAACAATAGGACAATATACAGGACTAAAAGATAAAAATGGAAAAGAAATATACGAGGGAGATATAGTAAAGGTCAAATTATATAAAGGAGAAGAAGAAGAATATTTTTTAGGAAAAGTAGAATATTTTGGTAGCAATTTTATTGTAGACTCAGACAACAATAGTGACTATAATGTATATGATTTAGATGGATTTGGAATTGATTTCAAATACAATTTGGAAGATTGTGAAGTAATAGGAAATGTATGGGAGGATAGTGATTTATTAAATGACAATAAAAATACAGAAAGCTATTAAATTTAAAAATAGTTGCAATTGCATTGTAAATTATGAAGAACTAGAAAAAGCAATAATTTGGTATTCAGATAATCCAGTACGAAGTATTAAAAAAATATATTTACACGGAAAATATCCTGCTATAACAATAGATAAAGAAAAGATACATATACATAGATTACTTATGAGTTATTGGCTTAATACGAAAATACCATCAAGTTTTTTAGTTCATCATATAAATGGAAACAAGTTAGATGCAAGAAAAGAAAATTTAGCAATTATATTCATTAGTACGCATCAAAGTAAACACAACAAAGGAAAGATAATTAGTGAAAAACAAAAAGAAATTATAAGGCAAAATAACCATAAGAGAAAAGGACTAAAAAGAGGAATAACAAGAAAAGATGTGAGTTATCAAAAAATTTGGCAGTTACATCAAAAAGGATATAACGTAAATAAAATTTCAAAAGAATTGAACTATGATTGGCAACAAGTAAAAATAAGAATAAATGAAATATATGAAAATCCAGAATTGTTAGAGGAAGGAGAATAACAATGGTATTTAATTTTAATGATGAAGAAGTAATAATAACATTTGATGGATTACAAATAGTAATACAAGAAGATAAAGCAAAAGAATTAGCAAATGCAATATTAGATTATTTTGAGGAGGATTAATGCAAGAAGTTTGGGTAGATATTATTGGATACAATGGCAAATATAAAGTTTCAAACACAGGTAAAGTTATAAGTATGAATTACAATAACACAGGAAAAGCGAAAGAACTGAAAAAGAAACTTAATAAAAATAGTGGCTGTTATGAAGTGAAGCTATCTAAAAACAATAAAACAAAAGATTATATGGTTGGTAGACTTGTAGCAGAGCATTTTATTCCTAATAAACTATTTAAAACGAAGGTAATACATAAGAAAGATACAACAGACGATTCTGTAGAAAATTTAATGTGGGCATATGAAAGTGAAGCAATGCACAATCAATATAATAAAAACGCAAGAAAACAGAAGTCAAGCTTTACTAAAATAACTTTTAAAGGGAAAAAATATAAAGACTATACTTCTATAGCTAAAGATGTGGGGGTAAATATAAAAACTTTTTATAGTAGATTATATAATTTAAACTGGAATTTATATGAGGCATTAGAAATTCCAATAGGAAGGAGAAAAAAAGATGAATGATAAATTACAAGAAATAGACAACATAGTAAATTACATAGTTAAAAAGAAACAAGGAGAAAGTGTTGCATATCAAGAATTACAAACATTTACGAATTATAATTTAAGTGATGAATATAGTTCTTATAAATTTAAAACTTGTATAATGGGAAGAGTAAAAAATATTTTAATAGAATATGGCTATATATTGAAA
>CALWYB010000116.1 GCA_944385665.1 uncultured Oscillospiraceae bacterium | reverse complement strand
ATCAGGTCCATCAGATTCCGCTTGATGGACTTCCGGTCCACCACCATATCGTATTCGTTCTTTAAGATTTCCCCGATCTCCTTCTGGCTGAGACGGTGGTCCTCGTCCGTATATTTTTTCAGAATGTCCAGAATGTGCATAATCAGCATCTTTTTGGGTTGGGCGGCTGCCATGTGCATCACCTCATGATTCTATTGTAATCCCATCGACTGTATTCTACAAGAGGCCATGGGAGAAAAAATGGACATGGACCGTGGTATCCTTTCGTCACAACAACACGAAAGGATGGTTTTTATGAAAGCATTTGACAAGATCATCGGGTACGTGTCCCTCAAGCAAGAACTCATGCAGATCAGCGACACGCTGAAAAACCCGCAATTCTACGACAAGCTGGGGGTCTCCGCCCCCAGGGGGCTGCTGCTCTACGGAGAGCCGGGGGTGGGCAAGTCCTTGATGGCCAGCGCCGTCATTGAGGAAAGCGGCCGGCCGGTGTTCCGCTGCCGGAAAGACGAGCCCAACGGAGACTTTGTCAAGAAGATCAAGGCCACCTTTGAGAAGGCTGCGGAAAACGCGCCCTCCATCGTGTTCCTGGACGACATGGACAAGTTCGCCAACGGGGACGAAAAACACCCCGACGCGGAGGAGTACGTCACGGTGCAGTCCTGCATCGATGAGACAAAAGGCAAGGAGGTGTTCGTTTTGGCCACTGCCAACGACACCGACTGCCTCCCCGATTCCCTGCAGCGGGCGGGCCGGTTTGACCGCACCATTGAGGTGGGGCTCCCCATGGGGGAGGACGCCATCGAAATCGTCGCCTACTACCTGAAGTCCAAGCGCTTTGTGGAGGGGATTGACCCCGTTGTCATCGCGAAAATCATGATCGGGCACTCCTGCGCCGACTTGGAGACCGTCATCAACGAAGCCGGCTTGTACGCCGGGTACGATCGCGCGGAATCCATCACCATGGAGCACGTTTTGAAAGCCTGCTTGCACACGGTGTTCGACAGAACAAGCGCGAGAGACGAGCAGGACGATTTCTGCAGCCATCTCTCCGACCCCCACCATATTGCCTCCCATTTCATCTACCACGAGGCGGGCCACGCCGTTGTCTCTGAGGTGCTCTGTCCGGGAAGCGTCACCCTGGTTTTCGCCGGCGGCCTCCGTCAAGAGGAGGGCGGCTTTACAAGCTATTACCGCACCCCCGGCATGTCCCTCCTGGATTGGAGAAAGACACGGATTGTGGCTGCCCTGGGGGGCGCGGCGGCCATGGAGCAGAAATTCGGGCTCCCCGACATAGGCTGCTCCAGTGATTTGGACCATGCTTTTGACAAGGTGAGAGAGCTGCTCTCCGATACCTGTATCAACGGGTTTTCCTTCTACTCGCGGGGCTATTCCGAGTCCGAGCATCTCAAAGCCAGCCTGGAACAGGCGGTTGCCGCCGAAGTGGAGCGGTATTACCGCAAAGCGAAGGAGATCATCTCCGCCAACCGGGAGTTTTTTGAGAAGCTGGCCGCGGCCCTGGCGGAAAAGAAACTGCTGCCCGCTGTGGATATTGAGAAGATCCGGGAGGGATGTAAAATGGTTCCGGTGGCGCTCTGATAAAACTGGTTGATTTTTCACACGGGGCATTTTATAATTAAGGTGTAACGAAACTTCAAAAGGACAGAATAGTATGCCGGAAATCAGCCTGTTTTACGGAATCCGAATCACCATGTTTTACAGCGACCACAACCCGCCCCACTTTCATGCGGAATACGCCGGCAGCAAGGCCTTAATCGACATCCAGGCCGGCTGCGTCATCCGGGGTGCGCTGCCGTTCCGCCAGCTGAAGCTCATCCTCGCCTGGTGCGAGTTGCATCGGGACGAGCTGATGCAAAACTGGGAGCTGGCCAAAGACGCTAAACCCCTTTGCCATATTGCGCCACTGGTGTAAGAAAGGAAGGAAGGAACCTGCCATGGAAATGATCCCCAAAGTTCTGCAAGCTGTCGCCGGGCAGAACCGCCTGATTTACATTTACTTTCACGACGGCACCGTCCGCTTGTACGATGCCTCCCCCCTGCTGGAAAAAGGCGGCGTGTTCGCCCCCCTGCGGGACGACGCCATCTTTCGGGAACGACTGACAGTCCTCAACGACACAGTTGCCTGGGATTTGGACGGAAACCGCGACCCAGCCGCCTGCATTGACCTGGACCCCTGCGAGCTATACGAGTCCTGCCCCGTGGTGGAGGACCCTCTAAAAGAAGCAATTTAACCGCTGCTTTGGCCTGCCAAAAAACTTCGCAGCACCAAACCAGCACCGGCCTCTCTGGGACTTGCGGCTGGGACCGGGAAACATCGCCCCTCTCCCGCTCCCCAGTGTGTTCTCCCACATCCACTCCAAAACCGCGTGCCGAGGGGCGCTGGTCGCCGGTGGCGACCGCCCAGCGCCGACCGAGCCGGCAGGCGAGACAAGTCCATCCCTCCATTTTCGCTATGTTATGGGGGAGTTGTCCCCCCTTTCCCTGCTCTGTAGCGTCCTTTCTCACCCAGCTTCATCCGCCTCCAACCGCTGCTACCCTCTCCAGCACCCAAAACGCACCCGGTTTCGCCTTTTTCTGGCTTTTCCGGGTGCGTTTCGCTGTTTTTCGGGCTCCAATGTTCTGGGCCGAAATTTGTGCTTTTTGCCCTCTGTGATCGGAGGCCGGCCTGTGCTATGATGGTCTCAACTTTACAGCGAAAGGGGAACGAAGCCATGAAGATCGAGATCGGCGAAAACTTGCCTGCCTACTTCAAGCCCGCCTACCCGGAAGAGTTTGAGCTCTTCTCCCACTTCGAGGTGGCCGCTGGCATTCCCACCGCCCTGTTCGCCATTACCACCTGGAAGGAAAACGGCCTGCCCAACGTGTGCTTCCACGCCTGGAGCGCCTTCCACGGGGACAAGACCGCCTTTTTCGCCGTGATGGGCAACCTGTACCAGCACACCCACACCTACCAAAACATCTTGCGGGAACAGTGTTTCTGCGTCAACTTTCTGCCCCTTGGCCGCTACGACGACCTGGCGGCTACCATTCATCACAACGGGCCGGACCAGGACGAGTTCGCCGCGGGACACTTTACCCTGTCCCAGGGGAGAACCGTGCGCGCTCCGGTGATCGGGGAGGCCTTCCTCACCCTGGAATGCACCCTGGAAAGCGTCCAGGACCTGAGCGGCGCCGGGATCACCGCCATGATTGTGGGCCGGGTGCGTCACGCATCCGTGGAGGAATCCTACGCCCAGGGTTACGAAAAACGCTGCGGCCAGGATGGCTTTATGCTGCTGGTTCCCGCCCCCCAGGACCTGG
>CALWYB010000115.1 GCA_944385665.1 uncultured Oscillospiraceae bacterium | reverse complement strand
CGTAAGCGGACAAAAATCCGCACCATATGCGTAGCGGACAATAATGCGCACCGTAATCCTAATAAGTCATTATTTGCGAGTCAATTGGGACGTTGCGTAGCATAGTGGAGCTCGTCAGAGCTTCACTATGCGCAGCTAAGTCCCAATTGACTCGCAAATACCGCGTGGAGGGGGGGGATTAGTATGCCGCCGGATCTTCCCTGAGCAAGTTGAAAAACTCGTTCAAATGAGAGTCCAGGAGGTTCCGTAATTTTATTATACTCAGCGTTTTTCGATTCTTTATCAGTCTATCCTTTTCTTCTCCCGTGAGTTCCGTGCTCTCATACAAGCGTTCCCATGGTGCTTTGGGGGTATCATATTTGTATTTCCAGCGGTGTGATTTTCGATTATATTCACGAGCATGCACTTTCTTACATGGCACAAAGTAATTTTGTAACAGATTGAATATGCTGTAGATATAATTCATTTTCTCTACGTATTCTTCCTTCTCAAGCCGACTTCGTCCAAACAATTCTCGGACATGAGTCCTATTCTTTTGTTCTGCATGGGCGTTGTCGTTCTTGTGCATAGGGCGCGAGTGGGTTAGCTTTATATCCGGATACTTTTTCCAAAACGATATCATGTTAAAGTTCATGAACTCACTCCCATTATCTGTGTTGACCGCCAATACTTTAAACGGTGTCATGCTCATACAGAATAGGATGGCGCGTTTAACGGCTTCAAAGCTGTGGTTCCACATGGCAACATTGATTGTGAAGCCACTGTATATGTCCGTCCATGTTAACGTGCACACATACGAGCCGGCCGTTGTTGTCCCACAGTGCATAACGGTATCTATGCATATGTAGCCTGGCTTCTCCACCTGTCGTATGGGTTCTACCAACGGTATATTTGCTTTCTTGATGAAAATACTAAGGCTGTTCTCTTCTTTTTGAAGATGTGTTCGGTATGGCTTCAGTGCCCTCTCTATCGTCTTGTACGATACACTGCATATTCTCTCCACTTGCTGCGCCTCGCATGAGCCTCCGCTTATCTCTCTGTACTCGCGGAGCAGTTCCGGAAGCATCCTGTGGAGGTATTCCGCGCCCGGTTGATTCAGGAATAACCAGAGCTCCTTGAGCAAAAGCACGTCGCGGCCTGTCAGCTTTTCAGGCGCTCCGCGCATACGGTTCTGTATCTCTTCGGTACCGCTTAAGAGTCGAATGACCCACTTTCTGCTCATCCCGCTGACTGATACTATGCGGTTTATGATCATACTCTTGTTTTTTCGTCCAACTGCGTTCCTGTAGCGGAACCGTGTTTCTCGTATGAGTTCTACTAGTTTTTGCCTACTAATCCTCAATGCCATGAACGGATTATGGTGCGGATTTTTGTCCAGTCAACTGCGCATGTCCCTTTCTCGCTCGATTTATGGTGCGGATTTTTGTCCGTGTGCGGAGCCGCCCGCCCCCATCTTCCGAGCTTGACGCCCACCCCTCACCGTGCTAGAGTCACACCATGGTCGGCAGCCGCCCCCCTGCGCTGCCGGCCTCTTCGCCGTCGGCCGTCCCTCGCTCATGCCTCAGTCCTCCTCCCTCTCCCTGCCGCCCATCGATCGCTGCAAGACGGACTTCGTCTGCCCCCTCCCCTCGGATATCGCCAGACGACAGCGCCCCGCTGCCTCCCTGTGGCCCGCCTTCAGGCGATCGCTCCGCGCGGGGCTCAGCCTGGCTCTCGGCGCGGCCTCCTGCGCCGTCCTGGATCTCAGGTTCCAGAGAGAGCACTTCCCCGATACGGTCCAGGCAGATGATCGCCCTTGGAAGAAGTATCACTACCATCTGGGCCATTACAAGGTAAAATAAGATCCAGATAGCATATTCCGTTACGGCGGTGATATCGCCGATGGCCATTTTCCCCGCGCCGACCTGGTTGCCGCCAATGTAAAGGATGGCAACGATGCACAGGTTGATGGAGACCATAGCCAGACTGTCTAAAGCGGCGAACAGGCGATTTGCCTGGATGGCCGATACGGCATAGTCGGAAAAGGTCTTCTCCATCCGCCCGGATTCGTAGTTTTCTTTGTTAAAGGCGCGGATCACCCGTACGCCGGTAATATTTTCCCTCAGGATCACATTTACCCGGTCTAACAGTTTCTGCAGCGCGGCGAAAATGGAAGAAGCCTTTCGGATGATCGATATGGCGATGACCATAACGAAGGCCATAATGCCAAGGATCAGCAGACCCATGGCAGAGCTGATGCGAAATGTAAACGCGATCCCCAGCGCGCACATGATGGGAACAGGCAGCACCATCTGGATAAACATGACAAATGCCTGCTGGATCGTATTGATATCGTTGATGGTCCGCGTCACCATGGAAGCAGTCCCGAACCGCTCGAAATCTTCCGAAGAAAATGTCAGAGTCTTATCATAAATGGCATTGCGCATATCGCGGCCAAGACCGGCGGAGGCCTTCGAGCAGAACCAGCTTCCGGCCAGCACGGAACCCCCGGTGATGATGGAAACTGCCAGCATGGCGATCCCCTTCCAGATGATCTCATCCAGGCTGCCGCCTGTGACCGCCAGATTGATCATATCCGCGGTGATCGTCGGAACCAGCAGGGCGCCTGTTACATCTACGGTAACAGATAAAAGTACTATAAGGCACAATTTCCAGTAAGGCTTTAAAAAGTGCAGCAAAAGCTTCATAGATCCGATTCCTCGCTTTTATGTTTGAGAGTCTTAAATGTCTGTTGAAATTCTTCCTCTGTCAGCTGATACTGTTTGTCAGAGAGGGACAAAAACAGGCGGCGTTCTTCATCGCTCATCCGGGAAAGGGCGCGTTCCTCCGCTTCCAGAATGGGGATGACCGTATGCCGGCAAAGCTTTATCCCTTCATCGGTCAGGACGACAGCCTTGCTGTTGCGGGCGGAGGCGATGGGCCTGAGGCAGATGTAGCCGGACCGCACAAGACTGCTGATGGCCGAATTGACCGTCTGCTTCGGCAGGGACCACGTTTCCGACAGGGCATTCTGCGTGTAAATATCGTCGGATTCACAAAGAGAATACAAGATCCAGAAAGCAGCGTCAGAAAGGCCGCATTGCAGGGCCGCGGCATGATAGAGCTCCGTTTGCTTCTTATAAAGACGGTTCAGTTCAATGTTTTGTTCTTTTACTATATTGTTCAATAGAAGTAC
>CALWYB010000114.1 GCA_944385665.1 uncultured Oscillospiraceae bacterium | reverse complement strand
ATAAATCCCGTTCCCGTGAACACGCCGCCCTCCCAGCCGTATGCCAGGAGCACTTCGCCCTGCGGCACGCATCTGTGCCCTCCCGATCGGTCGACATACAGGCGCAGGACGCTCTCCCCTCTCCGTTCCAGAATAAAGATGCCGTCTTCCCCGAAAAAGGAGATCTCTCCGCCGCGGACGGCGTCCTTCCTGCGAAGGGACGCCAATCTGCGGACGAGCTCTTGTATCTTTGTCCCCTTCTCTGCCGCTTCCCAATCCATCGTGCGCCTGCAATCGGGGTCGTAGCCTCCTTCCAGCGCGATCTCCGTACCGTAATAGAGGCACGCCGCGCCCGTATGCAGAAAGATCACGGCGAGCGCACAGAGGAGCGCATCCGTATCTTTTCCCGTCTCGGTATAAAACCGATGCGTATCATGGCTGTCGAGCAGGTTGAGCATCATGTTGTTGACCTGACGGGTATTCCGCACATACAGCGCGCTCATCCGCTCGGCGAACTGCTTCGCATCGAGCGTCTTTTTTGCAAAAAAGTCGAGCAGCGCCTTTGTCACGGCATAATTCATGATCCCGTCGTACTCGTCTCCGCAAAGATAGGGACGCGCATCATGCCAATTTTCCCCGATGATGACGATATCCCGATCGTATGCCTTGACCGCCTTGCGGAAATCATGCCAAAAATCGTGGGAGATCTCGTCGGACACATCCAGCCGCCAGCCGTCGATGCCGTATTCTCTGATCCAATACAGCGCCACATCGATGAAGTACGCCTTGGCCTGTTCGTTGGAAAGATTGAGCTTAGGCATATAAGTGCAGGCGGCAAAACATTCGTAGTTGCACTTTTCCGCGTCCACTTTCTCTCCACGGATGATGAACCAATCGAAATAAGGAGAGTCCTTCCCGTTGCGGAGCACGTCCTGAAAATACGGGAAGCGCTCGCTGCAATGGTTGAACACGGCATCCATCACGATGCGGATCCCCAGCGCGTGCGCCTCTTTGACGAGCCCGCGCAGTTCTTCCTTCGTGCCGAACTGCGGATCTATCTCATAATAGTCGTAAATATCGTACTTGTGGTTGGAGACGGAGCAAAATACGGGCGTCAGATAGAGCGCCGTGACGCCCAGCCCTTTGAGATAGCCAAGTTTCTGACGGATTCCCGCGAGGTCTCCCCCCGCGAAACTCTTCGGATGAGGAAGATCGCCCCATTTCAGGTTGATATAGGCATCCTCTTTTTGGGTGTCGCCGCGGAAAAACCGATCGATGAAGATCTCATAGAACACCGCGCTCTTCATCCATTCCACTTCGGGCATGACATCCGACCGGTTGATATACGGCAGCTGAAAGGAGTTATAGTAGGCAAGCTTGAAGTCATAGCTTTCGCTCACCCCGTCCTCCGAAACATAATATATCTTCTCCCGTTCGTGCAGTTCAAAGACGTAGACGAACCGTACGTCTTTGAGCGAAAGACGGACGAAATAGTAATCGAATGTCCCGTCCGAAAACCGCTTTTGCATCACCGCACGCTCTCTTTTCAGGTGATAATCGTATTTATTTCCGTAAACGACATCGACTTCGGAAAACACGTCCTCGCTCGACGTCCTCAGGCGCAGTTCTACCCGATCGCACGCCAAAGCATAGCAGTATTGACTGTCGGGAATATGTAAAATTGCTTGCCGGTTCAAATTGCCCCTCCGATGATTGGTCTTGACATATCCTTTCTTTTCTGTTACACTAAAGGAAAAAACGGTATTCTCATGGCTGCTAAGGATCAGGATGGAAAAATAACGCACCGCCGTGCAAATATGCGGGATGTCGCCAAGCTCGCCGGCGTCTCTACGGCAACGGTCTCCTATGTCATCAACCAGCGTCCCGACCAACACATCAGCGAAGCGACGAAGAAAAAGGTGCTGCAGGCAATCAACTATCTCAATTATTCGCCCAATCCCTATGCTTCCGAGCTGAATATGCTGCGCACGAACACCATTCTGCTGCGCACATCCAAGCACGTTTCCTGGCTGCAAGGCATGGAGACGCTATGCTTCATGCGCGCCTTTCAGCCTCTTTGCGAAGCAAACAACTTTCTGCTCTCCTATTCGGAAGATAAGCGCAACGTGCGCCTGCCCGCCTCCGCCTGCCTGTGCCTGAATATGTCGGATGAAGACTTCCATGCGCTCGCTCAGGAAAACTATATCCCCGTGCTTGCCCTCGACTGCCTCATCGACGACCCGTTCTTTTATCAGATCTCGACCGACTATCAAAAGCTCAAAGCAGCCGCAGCCGCACACTTTCAGGATGATTTCACCTATCTTGCCATCTCTCCCGAAAACGAACGGCTGAAAGAAGAACTCCTTTCCGCGCTCCCAGGAACGCTCTTTCTTTCCGAGCCCGATGAACTGCCCGCAATATTGCCGAAACTGAACAATGTCGCCGTCTCCCAGCCCTCTCTGCTGCGCATCCTGAATGTCTTGGAGGATCGGCTGAACATCTTCGACTATTCAAAGCAGATGGAAGAATATCTTCCTAAGATCATGGATGCGGTTCTGCAGGCGATCGGCCACACCGTCGTCGCCGACAGCGATCACTTTATCCGCATCTGACCCAAAAAAGTTCTCCCCGCCGCCGGATCCGGGCGGCGGGGATCTTTCTGTCACTCGGTCACTTTGTAGAAGTCGATGGTATCTTTCTCTGCGTCATAGACGACGCGGTATGTTCCCGAAACGTTTGCCTTAAAGTTGTTCGTACCCTCGTCCGGGACAAAGTCCGCAGTATCCTCGGCGGTGCCGGCTTTCGTCTTGTTGAGGAACGTCCCGCCGGATGCTGCAAGTTCGGGAGCGTCCTCGCCCTTGTTATACTGCGCAAAGCCGAATTCCTGCCCTGCCGTAAACTCTACCGTGATCTCATACAGCATCTCGTTTTCCGCATTCTGCGTCATGCGCCATTCGTCCGCATAGTTATGCGTCCAGTTGTTCATGCCGCCTTTGATGTAGATATCGAAGCCGTCGTTGATGGTGATCATCTGCGAATAGCTGTCGAAGGTGATGTTGTATGTTCCCGCCGTCTTGACCAAAATATTTTTATTGGTCGCGCTCACTGCGCCGAAATCGCTCGTATCCGTAAGCTTCGGCAGCAGATAGGTGCTGTTGTACGTCCCGAGCAGCGCATAGTTTTCCGTATCCCACTGTCCGGGCTCTGCCGCTCCCGCCTTATAAGACTGGATGATGAGTTCTGCCCCTGCGGGAAGTTCCACGCCGAGGATTTGGTAGATCCCGGAGCCCGGTGCAGTTTCGGTCAGTTTATAGTCGTCGATGAACAGGGAACTCCCGTTCGGCCCGGGCTTACGGTCTGCCTCAGGCCCGTACAGCGTGTCGCCCCAAGCGCCCGCAAACGTGCCGTCCAGATAATAATCGCGCACCTCGGGCACGGCTTCCTCGTCGATCGTCGCCGAAAGAACGCCCGTCGCTTCCGTATAGGTGAAGGTATATGTCCCCGTCTTGGCGGCGACCATATTGCGCTCACCCGTAAACAGGTCTTTGCTTGCATCATCCAGCGCAGACGCCAGAACGGAAGCAGTACCGCTCGAAGTCACGCTGCCGATCGTATTCGTGGAGGCAAACATGAACTCCTCGCCCTGCTCCAGGTAGACGGTCAGGGTATAGACGCCGTCCGTATTCGTCATTTTGGTGGCGTTGTTCCACATATCCTGCCATCCGGTGATGTTCGCACCCTTGATGTAGTAATCGACAACGACCGTAGGCGGATCGACGGGATCGCCGTTCCGCACCCATTCGATCCGATCGAACAGACCGAAATTATAAACTTCTTTCTGATCGTCCGAATAGGAAGGATCGTCGGTATTATAGAAGTCCTCATGCGGATATGTCTTGAGCGTCAGCGTATAGTTGCCCGAGTGCAGCACCTGGATGTTCTGCCCTTTGGACGTCACTTCGCCGAGACCGCCGCCCGTTCCGTTGAACACCTGCGTGCCGTCCTCAAGCTTGTTGTCGGCAAGATACCCGTATCCGCGCTTGTTGTGCCAAAGCCCGTTGATGGCGAACTGGAACTCATCCCCCTCCATCAGATCGGTGGTGATGGTGTATTCGTTTTTGCCCTCGACGCGGGTGAGTTTGTGTTCGTCCGTGAGGTTCTTGCCCCAATCCTGCCCGAGAAGATACTTGCTCGTTCCCGTACCGACGATGTAAAACTCGCGCGTATCCTCTTCGTAGAGCGAGAAGCCCGCAAAGACGCTCGTATCCTCGGTGATCGGTTCCTCGAAGTCAAAGCGATGATTGAAGCTGGGCGTTGCAAACCAATCGACGAACGTATATCCGCCCTCTTTTTCGGGCGTATATTCCGTCACCGTCGAGCCCTCGTCCACTTCGACTTCCTTTAAGACCGTCTCGCCGTCATAGAATGTCACGGTGAGTTTTCCGTCATCCACATCCTCTGTCGGAC
>CALWYB010000113.1 GCA_944385665.1 uncultured Oscillospiraceae bacterium | reverse complement strand
CTCCCCAACGACAGCTTCTACAACACCGGCATCGCCACCTACATCTGGATCATCACCAAGGACAAGCCCTCGGAGCATATCGGGAGGGTCCAGCTCATTGATGCCAGCAAGTGCTATGAGTCTCGCCGGAAGCCCATCGGCAACAAGCGAGTGGACATCACCGAGGCCTGCCGAGAGTTGATTGTCAGGGCCTACGGGGAGTATCGGGACCAGACATGTGAGCGGGAGCTGGAGTCCGGAGCAAAACTCGTCTGCAAAAGCCGGGTGCTGGACAGTGTAGCCCTGGGCTATAACAAGATCACCGTGGAAAGCCCCCTGCTGGATGAGGACGGGAAGAAGGTCCTGAAAAAGGGCAAGCCTGTGGCCGACCCCAAAAAGCGGGACACGGAGAATGTGCCGCTGGACGAGGACATCGATGCATACTTTGCACGTGAAGTCCTGCCCTATAACCCGGATGCCTGGATCGACAAGAGCAAGACTAAGGTGGGCTATGAGATTCCTTTTACCCGCACTTTCTACGAGTACAAGGAGATCGAGCCTGCCGACCAGATCGCCAAGCGTATCGAGGAGCATGAGCGTGCCCTGATGCAGAAGCTCCACGACTTGTTTGGGAAGGACGGTGAGTGAGATGACTCCGGCAAAGGGTTTTGCGGAGATGAAAGACAGCGGAATTGACACTATTGGAAAAATCCCAACACACTGGAGTTTATGTAGATTGCGGTTCCTATGTAAAATAATGACCGGAAACCAAGACACACAAAATGCCGTTGGAGACGGTATATATCCTTTTTATGTTCGCTCCCCCAAAATAGAGCGGGCCAACAGTTATACGTTTGATGGGGAAAGTATCCTAATGGCTGGGGACGGTGCTGGAGCTGGCAAGGTATTTCATCATGCTTTTGGGAAGTATGCAATTCATCAAAGAGTTTACTGTTTTTACGATTTTAATAATATTGTTCCACGGTACTTTTACTACTTTATAAGCAATCAATTTAGTTTGGAAATTGATAAAGGTAGCGCAAAATCGACAGTTGCTTCGGTGCGACTCCCGATGTTGCAAAACTTTGTTCTTTGCATGCCAACAACCAAGGAGCAAACATCTATTGCCACTTATCTGGACACCCAGTGCGCCAAGATCGACGAGATCATCGCCCAGGCAAAAAACAGCATTGAGGATTATAGACAGTGGAAGGCCTCCATTATCTACGAGGCTATTACTAAAGGCCTGGACCAAAATATCGAGCTGAAGGACAGTGGGATCGAGTGGATTGGGGAGATTCCGGCTGATTGGGCAATTATCCGCGTTAAAAATCTCCTTACTGAAATTAATGACCGCTCAGGATCTGGTTTGGAACAACCGCTTTCAATGAGTCAATCTTTAGGTGTTGTTCCGTCATCCATGATTGCGGTTGCTAATCCGGCAACATCTTATATCGGAGCCAAGATAGTACAACCAAATGATTTGGTGTTTAACAAATTAAAGGCCCATTTAGGTGTATTCGCTGTGTCGAGTTTTACGGGTTTGGTCAGCCCGGATTATGCTGTTTACCGCGCAAACGAACGAGTTGATCCAAAGTTTCTGGAATATCTTTTCAAAACGCCAAATTGTATTCAAGAGTTTAAAAAATATATTACAGGTGTCGGTGCTGGCTTAAGCCGCCTATATACAAATGATCTGTTCAACATTAAAGTTGCACTACCAGTTGTCAGTGTTCAAAGGCACATTGTAGAGTACCTAAACGGCTTCTGTTCACAGGCGGATGCATTGATTTATGAAAAGCAATCCCTCATTGACGATTTAGAAGCCTACAAAAATTCTCTTATTTACGAGGTTGTGACCGGGAAAAGGCGAGTAGAAGATACCGACCAAGTGACAATTACTATTCTTTCCCCTGAGATATTGCGGCACAGAAAAGCTCTGCTTATGCTCAGGGTGTTGGACTTGCTTGGTACTGGTGTCCGGGGACGAATTCAGTTGCAGAAATGTATGTTTGCCGCAGAGTGTTTGCTAAATATGCCATTTCAAACTCAATTCATTCGATACGAACACGGCCCATACGATCCAGATCTCCTAAACATAGAAGAAATCATTAACGCAAAAGGCTGGTACACGGTTCTGAAAGGATCGCCTGTCTCCTACCAAAAAGGAAAACAATTCGAAGAGGGCTTGCGGGAGTATATGGATACTTTTTCTGATATTGATCAGAAACTCGAAAAAATAGTGGATTTTTTGAGGCCAATGAAAACCTCTCAGGCTGAACGTGTAGCGACCTTGCTCGCTGCATGGAATGACTTTATTATTGATGGGGTATCCCATCCTACTGACAAAGAGATAATTGGCGAGGTCGTTACGAATTGGACTCCTAATAAGGCAAATCCTCAATATTCTACTTGGCAGGACACTCTATACAAAATGAGAGAACATCGGTTTGTGCCCAAAGGTTCTGGAGTTCACACATTGCAGAAAGAAGCGTAAGGAGGATACGACATGCCCGATAACGAAAGACAGTTTGAACAAGATATCGAGTCCTTCCTGCTCTCTCCTGTCGGTGGTTGGCAGAAGGCGTCAGACGCGGGCTATCGGGCTTCCATGGACTCCGGTATGGCCCTGGACTTAGCTACCCTGGTGGACTTTGTCCAGGCCACACAGCCCATCCAATGGCAACGTTTCGAGAAACAGTGCAACTCCGATCCGGAGAAGAAATTCTACAAGGCTTTTGAGAACGCCGTGGAGAACGATGGACTGATAAGTGTCCTGCGCCACGGGTTCAAGCACCGGGGGATTGAGTTCCGGGTGTGCTACTTTAAGCCGGAGTCCACTCTCAACGATGTGGCTGTCAAACACTACGGTCAAAACATCTGCCAGTGTATCCGCCAGTGGCACTACTCCGGGCAGAACAACAACAGCGTAGATATGATGTTGGCAGTCAACGGTATCCCGGTCGTAGCCATTGAGCTTAAGAACCAGCTCACCGGCCAAAGCGTGGACAATGCCAAGCGGCAGTGGATGTTTGACCGGGACCCCAAGGAACCAGCGTTCCGGCTGAACCACCGCGTCCTGGTGTTCTTCGCCGTGGATCTCTATGAGGCGGTGATGACCACCAAGCTGGATGGGGCCAAGACCTACTTCCTCCCCTTTAACCAGGGCAGTAACGGCCCCGGCAGGGACGGCGGAGCCGGGAATCCGCCTTCACCGGATGGAGACTACGTGACCTCCTACCTCTGGAAGGACGTATTGCAAAAAGACAACCTTTTGGACATCATCCAAAAGTTCGTCAACCTCCAAGTGAAGAAAGAGAAGGCGCCTCAGAAAGATGGCGCACAAAGGGAAATCATTAAAAAGTCAGTCATCTTCCCCCGGTATCACCAGATGGATGTGGTGCGTCGGCTGATCCAGGATGTCAGAACCAACGGCCCCGGCAAAAACTATCTGGTGCAGCACAGCGCCGGTTCCGGGAAGTCCAACTCTATCGCCTGGACCGCCTACCGTCTGGCCAGCCTCCATGACGATGACAACAAGCCCATCTTCAACTCCGTGGTCATCGTCACAGACCGCACGGTGCTGGACGCCCAGCTCCAAGAGACTATCTCTGGCTTCGACCACACCCTGGGTTCTGTAGTGACCATCGACAAGAAGAAGTCCGCCAAAGATCTGCGGGACGCTTTGAACGACGGCAAGCGGATCATCGTCACCACTCTGCAGAAGTTCCCCGTGATCTATGAACAGATAGACGACACATCCGGCAAGGCTTTTGCCGTCATCGTGGACGAGGCCCACAGCAGCCAGACTGGCCAGAGCGCCATGAAGTTGAAAATTGCCCTGGCGGATACCCATGATGCACTCAAAGAATATGCGGAGCTGGAGGGTAAGGCCGAGGACGAACTGGAGGATGCGGAGGACAAGCTGGTGCGAGAGATGGTCTCCCACGGCAAGCACAAGAACCTGAGTTTTTTTGCCTTTACTGCCACGCCAAAGAACAAGACCCTGGAGATGTTCGGGGATGAGTATGCGGATGGCTCTTTCCACCCCTTCCATATCTACTCCATGCGACAGGCCATTGAGGAGCACTTCATTTTGGATGTGCTGGAGAACTATACCACCTATAAGACCTGCTTTCAAATCGCCAAGAACACCCCGGACAATCCGGAGGTCCCCACTATCAAGGCCATCAAAACTATCCGGCGTTTTGAGGAGCTTCACCCCCACAACCTGCAGCAGAAGGCCGCCATCATTGTGGAGACTTTCCGGGACATCACCAAGCACAAAATCGGCGGAAAGGGTAAAATGATGGTGGTTACGGCCTCACGTCTGGCGGCGGTGCGCTACTACCACGAGATCAAGGCATATCTGGAGGCAAATCACTACGACGATGTAGAGATCCTGATTGCCTTCTCTGGAGGTATCAGGGACCCAGACGAGGAGAACGGCACAGAGTACACTGAAAGCGGCATGAACCGAGACCGGGAGGGAAACCGCGTCAGCGAGGCCCAGACCAAGCAGGTCTTCCACGACGAGGGCGATGTGCTGATCGTGGCGGAGAAGTACCAGACTGGCTTTGATGAGCCGTTGCTCCACACCATGATTGTGGACAAGAAGTTACGAGATGTGAAGGCAGTCCAGACTTTGAGCCGTCTGAACCGTACTTATCCTGGAAAAGAAGATACCTACATTCTGGACTTTGTGAATACCAAGGAAGAAATTCTGGAGGCCTTCCAGCCATACTACCAGGAGACTAGCCTCACCGAGGAAATCAATGTTGACCTGATTTACAAGACTCAGAAGCAGCTCCGGGAATTCAAACTGTATAACGAAAGTGATATTGAGGTGGTCAGCAAAATCTACTTCGCTCCAGATGCGAAAAAGGCCACCTCCGTCCAGGCGAAGATCTCCAACGCTCTGCTCCCGGTGGCCAAGGCTTACAATCAACTGAGCAAGGAGGACCGCTACCAGTTCCGCCGCCTAATCCGAGCGTTTGTGAAGTGGTATAACTACATCTCTCAGATCGTGCGGATGTTCGATAAGGACCTTCATAAGGAGTTTCTCTTCTGTTCCTATCTCTCCAAACTGATCCCTGCAGAGCCTTCCACCCCCTGGGACCTGGAGAACCGGGTGAAGTTGGAGTACTACCGTCTGGAAAAAACCTTTGAGGGAGCAATCACACTGGAAGATAAGGCAACGGCCCTGGAGCCCGCGAAGACGAAGAAGGCGGTCAACATGAACGCCAAGAAAGACCCGCTGGACGAGGTCATTGATCGAATCAATGAGACCTATAAAGGCGATTTTACTGAAGCAGACAGAGTCTTGATTGGAACTTTGCGTGAGAAACTACTGGCGGATAAAAAGCTTCGCAAAGCAGCTAAAGTGGATGGACAGCAGATCTTCGAGAAAAATGTGTTCCCCAAGATTTTCGACCAGACTGCCCAGGCCTCCTATATCGAGAGCACGGAAACCTATACGAAGCTATTTGAGGATACCGCCAAGTACAAAGCCATCATGGTCGCCTTGGCAAAGGAACTGTATCGGGAACTTCGGAATGGATAATATGGGTATATGACGTACTGATTCATGGCAATGCACAACTTGAAATGGGTTTAGAGAGAAAAATTTGGAGGAGTCAGCGTGAATGGTCAAGGAAAGCTACTGACGCATTTTCTGAAGAATGCGGACAAGCTCGTAATACCTGTCTATCAGAGAAATTACGACTGGAAGGAAGAACATTGCAAGAAACTCTACTCCGACCTTGTAAAGACGATCCGAGATAACAAACGGTGGCATTTCTTCGGTGGTATAGTCTCCGTCAGTGATCCTATGGGCAGCAGTTCAGACTATCTGGTTATCGATGGCCAGCAGCGGATTACCACAGTTTCGCTTCTCCTCTTGGCGATTGCCAATCTGATCAAGGATGGACTAGTTACCCCTAATGATCCAAACCTGTATGACGTCATCACGAAGAAATATCTCGTTGATGAAATCAATCCTAAGCAGAGGAAGATGAAGCTAAAGCCCATCAAAGGAGATCAGGACGCTTATGACAGGCTCTGGGGCGATCCGTCTGAGTACAATTTCAGTTCCCGTATCACACAGAATTACCTATTCTTCTATAATCAGATCCAGCGTGAGGACATCAGCGTAGACCAATTGTTTACGGCGGTAGAGAAGCTCCAGATCATCGACATCACGCTAACACCACCCGACGACGATCCACAACTAGTGTTTGAGAGCCTCAATTCGACCGGCCTTGATCTGAATGAGGGCGACAAAATCCGGAACTTTGTTCTTATGCGACGATCTATGGAGGAGCAGGAGCAGTTCTATGATGACTACTGGTGCCCCATTGAAAAAAACGCTGGCTACGACAAACAGACGAACTCTTACGACGTGAGTCCGTTCATCCGTGACTATCTGGGGATTAAGGAGCGACGTCTGACCGCAATGAAGGAGATCTACCAGGAGTTCAAGGATTATGTTGAAAAGCGCGGCCAGATAGAGGATGTTCTTAAAGAACTCCGGGACTATGCGAAGAGGTATAACAAGATCCGGGTTGGGAATCCGAACTTTCCAATTAAACTCCGGGCTTCGCTATATCGGCTGAACCGTTTCGAAAGCAGTGTTTGCAGGCCGTTTCTAATGGAAGTCTTCCGACTACAGGAGGAGGATGTGCTTACCTTAGAGGATGTGGGTGAGGTCTGCCGCATTGTGGAGTCCTATCTACTTCGCCGCCTCATCTGCGATTTGCCATCCAACACCCAGAGCAAAGTATTCCTTACGCTCTGCAATGACATCAAGCGTCTCGATGGTACCTATGATGATTTCATTGAGAAACTGCGGTATGTTTTTGGAAACAAGAAGGAGAAGGCAGCCTTCCCAACAGACGAAGATTTTGCTGAAGGTCTCAAAAACAAGAATATCTACACAATGCCGGCCAGATATAAGGCGTACATCTTCGAGCGCATAGAGAATGGAGATAGCTCGGAGTACAAAGAGATCTATAATCGTCTGGACAGTGGTGAGTACACCATTGAACACATCATGCCCCAGCATCTAACTCCTGCTTGGGCCAGCGAGCTCGGTGACGATGCTGAAAATATCCACGGCCAATGGCTCCACCGGCTCGCAAACCTGACCCTGGCAGCCTCCTCTTACAATATCAGGTACAGCAATGCCTCCTTCCAAGATAAGAAAACAATGAAAGACGGCTATCTGCAGAGCGGACTGAAAATGACCCAACAAATCGCCAAAGCCGATCATTGGGGCCTTCCAGAACTGGAGCAGCGGAGCAGTATGCTGGTAAATCAGTGCATTGCCCTTTGGCCAAATAAGGATACTACTTATGTTCCACCGCAGAAGCAGTATGACGAAATTGCGCTAGATGATGATGCCTCCTTGACTGGGCGTCAACTGATGAAGTATCGTTTTCGTGGAATTGAACATGAAGCCACAACTTGGGTTGATATGTATGTCCAGATGCTGAAGGAACTCCACAATATCGATACGGCGTATCTGAATTATCTTGCCGGCGCCGATGATAGCGTCGATCTGGCCAGCCAATTCTTTAGGACAGGAGATGGGTTTGAGGCATCTGCACTGGTCGTTGAAGGTATCTATGTTAATACTGGGACCTCCACGCAACACAAGCTGAATATGCTGAGACGGCTGTTTGAGCATTACGATCAAGACCCATCTGACTTGGTGTTTTTCCTCAACGAAAAGAAATGCAACGATGAGGAATCTAGTCTGCGGCATAAGGTACGTAGAGAGTACTGGTCGCAGGTCCTTCCAGCAATTCGTACCGAGACAGGCACTTTCAATTATGTCTCCCCGACCAAAAACAATTATATGTCTGGCTCTACGAGTTGCCCTGGTGTCCAGCTATCTTGCGTGGCGAACTACGATCAAGCCCGTATAGAAATCTATATCGATACCGGGAATGCAGGAAGGAACCAAATGATCTATGATTCGCTGAAAAGTCATCGCTCTCAAATTGAGGAGGATTACGGCCGACCACTGAAATGGTACAACCAAGAAGGCAATCGTTCTTGTAAATTATATGATGAACTTCTCGATGTCAGCGTGACGAACCATGATGACTGGCCTGCGATGATTAAATTTCACGTTGAGCGAGGGGCAAGACTCCTCAAGGCTGTGACACCATTTCTTCCATAGGCCCGGCAACTTATGAGGTGAGCATTATGAGAAGGCCCGCATATGATTCAAATGTTGCCTTCGAGGGTAAGATTAAATCAATGCGTCTGATTTCAGAGATGATCGGTTTTGGACCGATGCCTGCTCCAGATCGTGAGGTCGAACAGCGGTTGACGCTCAATTCCAGAGGGAAGATCTGGTTCAGCAATTACTTATATGGGGATGGGGTAAAGCAGAAACTTCATCGAAAAGAATGTTCAACGATTTCACCCACAGATGCGGATTATATCTTTAAATTGATCGCGATGGTATTTACCTCCCCCCAATCATCTGCGCTTGTTACAGATGTAGGTATGTGGAGGCTGTGCCTACTCAGTGAAACTGGGCAGAATTTCAAGTATGAAGGCTCCCTGACTAGTCAAAGTGAAAATGACCCTCTCGGTATTGCATCTGAAGAATTGAGGATAATCTTGTCTATGCCTGAATTGGCTGCCTTCGACGGAAAGGTATCAGAAGGCCAACTGTCGGGGAAAGCCGATGGCCAGCGGCCTCCGAGCATGCAACGGTTTGTGAGGGAGTACAAAGCTTGTACGCACCAACACGGTAATATCGCTGATGCAAAGTGGGGGGACTGAACGAACAATATGAAAGCAAGTGGGAGGGATCGGAAATTCCGATCCCTCCCATCATCATTTTGTTTTGCTGATCAAGTCCGTTCTCGATACAGGAAGGTCATAGCCTGTGCACGGGAAACCACCGCCTCGGGACTAAATGTAGTCGCACTGGTTCTCGCAGTGATTTGGTTACTGGCGGCCCAAATGACTGCACTAGAGTAATATTGGCATCCATGGGGAGGATTAAGTTTTTTCTTTCCAGCAAAACGTGTTCGCACGCAGCAAGGTCTGCCGTTCCAATTCCTCTACAATGTGTTTCGCATCTTCCTCTCATCATACAATATATCGTTTACCATCAATCACAATGAAGAGAGAACGCTTCGTCTGCATAGAGGCATTGACATACTCAAGATAAGAGCGCTATGCTAATAACATCATCGGGCAGCACACTAACTGTCTCTCGAACACAATCAAGGCAAAAGCGACCAACTTGTTACAGTTGATCGTCTTTGTCTTCATCGTTCATTTCGAATATGAAACTTAGTATCGTAAAGTCATATTTACCTTGAAAAGCCGGAAGTGCGAGCCCGCAGCTAGAAGCAGCTAAGCACAAAGATACAGTGTTTATGCTGGTAACTATAAAAAGAAATGAAGTGAAATCTTTGAGTAAGCATAATCCATACAATCCTATTCCTCAAGAACTCAGAAAACAAGTTGAGCTAACTCAAAGGCTCACCAAACATATACCTCCTATTCTTGAGACGCAGGAACGCATCAAAGCCATGGTGATGCCTCTGGAGCGGTTATCCGCAATTAACAGCCAAATCATGAATTGCCAGATTCCGGCTCACAGCGTGCTGAACCCCACAGTAATAGCTGCAGCCGAGATGGCTCGTCAGCCGGAAGGAACACTGACTGCTGCACTCGATGCTACTCAGAATCCAACAGTTATGGCAGCCACAGAAGTAGCCACAAGATTTGCCGAGCCGATTGGTTTGGCAGCACTTCAAATGTCCAACTTACAGTTAGACACAGCGGCACTCCAGTTCGCCAATAACATCGAAAGAGTTCAGCCCCCCAACTATATGACAAATATCCAAGGTGTGCTGGATGCCTATTCTTCCGCCCTTGCCACTGTTCAATCTCCCTTCTTGGATTGGTTGCAGACGGTGGACATCCCCCCGCTGACCCGCATTTGGGAACGCTGGGACACAGAACGTCGGCTGGAGGAGGAGCGATACAGGGAGCTTCAAAAACTGCACCTGCAGGTCATGTATCAGGCCAGATGGTTCCCATACGCCTCTACCCTGGCGGGTGATATGCTGTTTGACGAGATAAACGAAATCATCGCTTCCAGTAAAATAGGTGCAACTGTAAGCAAGCGATGTGAAAAACGGATAGATACGGCCATCCTATCCCACTACAACAAGGCCGAAATCAAGCGTATCAAGAAGAAATGGAACGATTCGGAGATCGAACCTTATTTCAAAAAGGCACTTGGCCAGACTCTTGATGCTTATCTCCGAAAGGAGTATGCCTTAGCGATACCCTTTCTGGGTACCATGTGGGAGGGGATTATCAAGTCCAAGGTAGGAAAAAACGAGAAGAAATTCAAAGAAAAATGTAAGGATTTAGTGGATGAAAACGGCTATGATGAGGTGTTCAGTGACTTCTTTAATAATCTGATTTTTGGCCAATGCTACAGTGTTAATGATGTCGTGGATGGTATTCCCAACAGAAACGGAGTGGCCCATAGCTGGTACATCAAGTACCCTTCGCAGAAAGCGGCTCTCAATGCCATTCTATTGACGGATTTTGTACTGAGCCTGAAGCCCAAAAATGAAGCGGAGGACATCGAAAAAGAATAGCGGATCTTTACTTCGCATTCATTTTTGTCGGTGTCATTGCTTGTTCAATAGAGTGTCCACCAGTATTCGAACACTTTGCGATACTGGTTGCCCTTCTTTGGTAGAGTGTGATATTTACGAACCTTGCGATTCGCCCTCCGCTTCAGATACTGCTGCCGACTGCTGGATTTCATGTACTTGATGTGAAGGCCGGAATGAAGCAGAGTCGTTTTCTCTTCATAATCTCCGATGATATACCCTATGTTTGGCGCATATCCGCTGTGTTGAATAAGAAACAGAAGTCGATCATCGTGTCTGACCTTTTGTATGCGCCGGTATTGCCTGCCAGTCCGACGTCCACCCGAGGTCTGACACAGCCGCGCATCTTTTTCAGATACCTTCAGGATTTCGGTAATCCGATTGTTTAACTCTTGCTCTGTCATAAGCCTTCCTGCTCTGTACAGTCCGGGAAATTGGGTTCACTCCATGCCAGGAGCCGCGCTTTTGGGCGTAAAATTCCCGCTGCGCCTTCTTGCTACGCTTGTTCAGTGGTACGAACTGCATCACAGTCTGTCACTTCCTTCTCATTATGCGATTTTCGGTTCCCCCAAATGGCATGGCAGGCATCCAGATAGTCTGTATAGCCGAGCAGCATCATTTTACCTGGTAATTCATTCAGTGCCGCAAGGAAACGCTCCTGATCCCGCTTTCGTACATGGCAGAAGATGACCCGGTATGGAAAACCATCCCGCGCATATTCCTCTCGAAAATGGACCCGCACCTGGTGCTTGATAAAAAGCTGGTCAGCCAGATACGCATCTGTATCCATGTATGCGTAGTAGGCATTCAGCAGTGAGAACCGCTCAATATCCTGATAAAAGTCTGTTTGTTTCAACGAACGCCTCCTATATGACAATCTCATTACAAATGTTCAAAATCGCTTGCCATTCCGAAATATATCGGGTATTCTGAAATACTCCGCTGCGGCGGAAATCATCCTGATGAATGGAGGCGATCCATATGTCCATGATTCAGTTTCCTGTGATCGATCCTGTGGCCACCGGAGCGAATATTTGCCGGCTCCGAAAGGATCGCGGCCTGACAGTCCGAGATCTCCAGCACTATTTCGGATTTGAGGAGCCGCAGGCCATCTACAAATGGCAGCGCGGGCAGAGTCTTCCCAGCGTAGATAATCTCTACGCACTGAGCGCTTTGCTCCAGGTGCCAATGAACGAAATCATCATCCCCACTTCTCATATCGTCTCTTTCGAGCAGCAGGCAGCCGTCTGCTGCTCAGGTCATTTTATCGGAGAATTTCTTCAGGTGCAGTGGGCATGGCAGAACTTCAAAACCGCTTAGACCCTTATCCGCCTGTCCATCCTCGGTCCTGCAGTGGCCCAACCAGGCCACTGCCCTGCCCCAGGTGAGCAAGCGACTTGAAAAAAGATTTTCACATCATTACTATGTGTACCAAGGGAGCGTAAGATTGAATTCTGCATTTAAGGGTAAACGTGTGGAAGAAATGGCGGCAATGCGCTGAACGCGGAGGGAAACGCCTGGCGTTCCTTTCATCATGAGTTATGAGCTCATTTCACATTCATGCAAATGCTGTCCATAATCTGCCGGAGTTGCGCAGCCTCATAATTCATCTGCGCCTGAACCGATCATCACGACCTATCCATTCTGCCACGCCCACCACACCCGAAAGTGTGGTTCGGAAAGTTATGCAACTGCCGCCTTTTCAATGAAGTCGTTGAGGATCTCCTCGAAGCTGTCGTTGATATCAAAAGGAGCTTCGTAGGCCACCTCGGTATTGACCAGGCACTTATCCAAGGCCATGGAGATCTCGTCTGCCTTCTTGCTCAGCGCCGTGGCCATGCCCCGAATCCTATTCCGGTCGAAGTCGATGGTGGTGACCTGAGTAGCGTCACACCGATAAGAAACCTGGTTACCCTCACCATTGAAGCGGAATCCGGATCCACCGCCGGCGATGGTCTTTTCGCTGTTGCGGAGCGTGGTCATATGCCGGAAAACTTCGGCCAGTTCCTGGCGCTGCCGGTTCAGGCCGACCTCGCTGTCCATATCCAGATCCAGTCCGCTCTTGGCCGCATGAATGGCTTTGCTCAGATTCTCCCGCTCCTCCATCAAAAGCATGATGAAGGCCGCCACCTCGTTGGCGTGCCCGGCATACTCGCTGGGCGCAGTCTCCTCCACCACGGCATCCAGGGCATCCGACATGACCTTACTGCGCAGATGGGTGGTTTTGACTTTGACAATGTTGCGCCGGTCCTGCAGGATGCTGGTGGCCTCACACATCAGGTTTTTGAGTTTGTTTTGAAAACGGAATGCATCTTTCATGTTCATAGTGCATACCTCCTTGAACGACATCAGACTACTATTAACGCCAAAAGTGCTTCACCGTTGCTCCAATCGTACTGCATCCACACGCGTTTGTCATTGAACTGCTGGTTGAATCGCTCCCTCACAGTATCAAAATAAACCTGCCTTTGAAGTGTCTCAATCTTTGTTGCTGAAAGATCGATCTTGGCGTAAATCATAGTACTAGTTAAAACGATGATCTATATTGAGACCATCGAGTCCCAACAATAAAACGATGTATGGAGGTAGATGAAGATGCGGTATGGCTACCCCTATGCGGTATAAACACAAGCCACGCCCACCTATGCGGGACAATAGCTGTTCCTTGTCCGTCCGCATGACGGAGGAGCAGTACCAGCGGCTGTGCCGCTATCTGGCCATCACCAGACTGCCGGTCACAACT
>CALWYB010000112.1 GCA_944385665.1 uncultured Oscillospiraceae bacterium | reverse complement strand
ACCCCAATCTGGACGAGTTTTATGACTACGAGCGGTATGGCCTGCAGCACATGGACTATCAGTCGGGCGTGTTTACCAACCGCGGCTATATCGCCTATGTCGGTGCAGTAAGTCTAGAGGAGCTGATGGCAGACGACCCAGCAGAGGCCTATCAGCGGGAGCAGGACTTTCAGATAGGAGGGATGACATGATCCAACTCTTTATGAGCCGAAACGGGAGCTCTGCCATTGTCCCGCTCCAGTTTCCCGCATCTCAGAGTGCAATTGCTGAAGCCTCCAGACAACTTGATGAGGCCAACAGAGAAGGAAAAACAAAGATCGTTGAGATCAAAAGCGTGATCGCCAATCTACCGTCGTACCTCAGCCGGCTTGACCCTGATTCCAGAACACAGCTTGCACAGCTGAATCGGCTTTCGAGTATCATTGCCCAAATGGACTCCCGCGAACGGAACATCTATGCCGGCGCATTGGATGGTAACAGCATCAACGATTTGAACGATGTTATCCGTGTGGCGGAGCAGATTTCGGACTACATCCTCATTCCCAATATCAATTCAGATGTAACACTCGGCCGTTATGTCGCTGTTGCCGGTCAGATTCAGGGCGATCCCAGATTCCCCGAAGCAGCCTGGCCCTACCTGGACTTTGCAAAAATCGGCGCAGAATACTATGCCGAGCATGGCGGCGCCTATACCTATGCAGGCTATGTGCTCCGCAAGCAGGATGATGAGCTTATCAGAGAGAAAAAGTCGAAGATCCAGCTTGACCTATCCTCCTCCAAAGCGCAGGCGAGTGTATCTCTCCCAGCATTGAAGGAGGAATTGGAGCGAGTAAAAAAGTTGCTGGGGATCGATTGTTTTGCAGAGGCCGCAATTACCAAGGTTTCTTTTGCTGTTCCCAATTTGAACGAGTATATTCCCACCACAGGAGTCTGCGTGGAAGATGCAAACGAATTGGCTTGGGCCATCGAGGGGATGCAGTTTGAAGACGGTGAACTGCTGAAATATCTGTCGGTTCTTTCTGTGGAGCAGCCGGAAACCATGCAGGATGCTCTTCGATACGCCATGAATCTGGACGACTATGAGCGCATCCCGGAGGACACTTACGAATACGGGCAAACTGTCCTTCGGCGCATCGGTGCTGATGACGAGCTGATTGATACCATCGACGGGTATATGGATTTCGAGAAGCTGGGTGAGGACACTATGGCGGAGGAAGGCGTCCGGCGAACCGAGTTTGGCCTGATCCGCCGATGCAGCAGCCCCTTCGCTGAGGAAACCCAGGCGATGGAGATGGGAGGCCTTTCATAATGACTCGGATAGTCGATTTTCTCTGGGTAAAACTGATGGATTATACGTTGCTTAAAGTAAAGAAAACTGAACAGCATCACCTGATGGAATAGGAGGAATGCAAATGAAAAAGAAACTCATGATCTCGGTGGCTTTGCTGGCCGTACTGGAAGCTGCTGTTGTAAGCTATTTTCACTTCTCTTACAAAAATGTTTTTGACCATGGCTAATCTCTCTAAACTGTGGTATGTTGTGTACTTGCCAAACCAAGGAGGTGAAAAACAATGAAACAGAAATATACGAAAAAATGTGAAAACGGTGTTCAGCTGAGGCCCGCTTCCATTGAGGAGGCGGGCCTTTTCTATTCAGATCTGGATGAGAAACAGGATGAAGCTCTGGGCACAGTCGGCCATGTGCGGATGGACTTTGGCCATGGAGGGAAGGAATTCTGGCACACCTGGTGGCCCCATAACCAGGATCAATTCAATACCCCGGAATTCAAGGCGACGCTCCAAACCGTGGTAGATGCTCTGCGGCGGGACGGCCCCCTAAAGGATCTGTCCGCTATGCGCAGCTACTGCCAGCAGCATGGCGGAGGGATCACAGAGGATGGAGAAAACTTCGGGTACATTACAGAAACGGAGCATTACCAATTCTGCTTGCGGTGTACCCCAGTCCCCGGACACTATCAGGGGTATCTATACTGCTATGACAAGCGGCAGCAGGAGATGGCCCAGCACGACACCGTAGTAGGCCGAGTGACCTATGCGGACGGTACTCGGCAGGAATTTACCGACTCGGAACTGTATCTCAAGACCATCAAAGAAGAACTGCCGTATCGAAATACAACTGGCTTCCGATACGAAACGCTCACTGAGGATCCACAAATCCGAAAAGCTGTGGATGATATTATCCTGGATTTCTCCGGAGAAGAAAATCCCCGGCGAGCCTGCAGCTATGGCCTGACGGAGAAGGGAATGCAGATGCTTCGGGATGTAGCAGATCCGTCTCTTCCTCACACCTATAGCTGGTTTGTGATGACAGGCTGCAATACCCCCCAGGAGCAGCTCCACCGTAACCTTACCCTGGACGAAGCGGTCGAGCTCTATCAGAACAGCGACTATCCTGAGAAACGGCTTGGTGTCACCAAGGATGACTTCGCAACAGTCGACTTTGTCCGAATGGTGGATGGTGAGCAGACATTTTTCGGTGACTATCAGAAACTGGAGAGCTTCAAGAACGATCCAACAATTTTCGAGGCAGTAGAGCAACTCCATCAGGAGTTAGAGGATATGTCCCAAGATCAGGGCATGACCATGTAGGAGGTGCAAGATGCAAATACAAAAAGAATGGCTGGACTTTCTCCGAGAGCAATATCCCAAGGGGTCCCGCATTCGATTGACGGAAATGAAAGACGATCCCTACGCACTGTCCCCTGGCAGTATGGGGACTCTGGATCATATCGATGACGCAGGCCAATTCCATGTGAAGTGGGACAACGGCAGCGGCCTTGCCCTCATCATCGGCGAGGATCGGTTTCAGGTCCAGCTTCCGGAACCTCAGACGCTGAAGTTCTATATGCCTCTCACCGCTCAACTTTACGGTCGTGACAGCTGGGGAGATCTGGAGGAGTACGGCAACGATTTGAATGGCCGTGATCTGCGAGACTATCAGTCGTGTATTCACGAGGCGCTTCTGGAAAACCAGGTGCCGGAGGAAAAAAGTCGCGGCCTTATGCGCTGGTATGACAAACAGGATGGGGTGAATGAAAAAGTTCAGTCCATCGTGTTTGACGCAGAGAGCCGCGATGGGCAGCTGTGGTGCGTAGCGGAATGCAAGGTAGTAGGCGAACTTCTGCCGGAGGAAAAAGAGGCCCTGGCTGATTACATTTCAGGGCAGGCGTCGGACGGTTGGGGCGAGGGATTTGAGCAACGGGCCATCGATTTGGAAGAGGGAGAACTTTATGTGAGTCTCTGGAACTCCAGCAACTGGACAATCCAGACAGAGGAAGAGAAGTTCTCCCCCGATTCTCTCACCCGCCTGCCGGATATGTGCTGGTCTGTGCTTCCCGGAGAAGGAACCCTTATCTGCATCAAAAAAGGTGAGAGCGGCTACTACCCCAGCGACTGGAGTACCGGCGACAGGGCCCAGAACCGCTACCTGGCGGACTATAACAACCAGCGCCGAGGCATTACTCCGGCTCAGGAACAGGCAATGCTCACTGGCAGCATGTGCGGTTGGGATGTACCTGGTGCGGATCCCAAGTGGTATGAAGAACATCAGAACCAGGAGATGGGAGGAATGACGCTTGAATAAAGGATTCATCGTATATGTAAGTCCTTTGGAAATGGACAGTGTTGATCACCGGTTGGTAGAACTGCCTATGGAACAGGAAAAACTGGATGCACTCCAACTGGAACTGAACACCGGCTCTCCCCTCTATACCGAAGTATCGGACTTCTGTGGGCGGGAATACCTTAAGGAGCACATGCCAGAGGATATGGATCTGACAGAGTTGAATCTGCTGGCTAAGAAACTGGCCTCCTTTGAGCCTGTCCAGGAAGCGGCCTTCGAGGGCCTTGTCCGCATGGATCTGGATAAAGGAACGATGGAACTGCCGCTGTGTCGTCTGATCGACCTGGCCAACAGTGCGGACTGCTGTCATGTTGCTCCAGGAGTTGGGAATGACGAGCAACTGGGACACTTCTATGTGGACAATGACTTCCCGGTGATTCCTCCCGGCCTGCCGGAAGAGGTGTATGAAGTCCTGGACTATGCAGCCATTGGCCGAAAGGCCAGAATGGAGGAGGGCGGAGTCTTCACCTCCGAAGGCTATGTGGTACAGCACACCGACCTGGATGTGAGTTACTCGCAGTCCCATTGTGGGCCGCAGATGGAGGTGATGAGTCCATGAAACACCGCCTTGCCCCTCTTTTGGAGGGGATGGAGATGGGCAAATCGGAATATGATTGGCTGGAACAACGGTTGGAAAGCATGACAGCAAAGGAAGAACTGCTCTTCCGAGGTGCCATGCAGATTGAATCACCAAGGGACATTCAGACGACCATCCAAATTCTTCAGGGATTGGATCACTACCAGCTTCTCTATGGAGCAGAGGACGATGCGCTACTGGGACGATTCGTCATGGAGCATATTCACACCCCCACGCACGCGGCACGGGGCTACCTTGACCCGGAAATTGTTGGGGCAGCCTATCGGGAACATGGTTCAGGCAGTTTTGTTGAGAACCACTATGTAGAGCGGCTGAACCCCGATCGTCCCTTGCCGGAGGTAAATCCCAACGTGCCGCTACCTATCACCGGTGAGTATGCAATTCGGGTCAAACTGGTAAGCAGGAACAATATGGAGGGTGTCTGGATCGGATTCCCCGACACAGGCGAATACATGGATACCGCCCACCCGGATGAGCTGCTTCTCGGGCTGGATGCCTTGCAAGCAGAAACACTGGATCAGTGTATGGCGGTGGATGTGGATTGCGCGCTTCCTCAGATCACCGACATTCTCAATCAATATGACTCCGCAGGAGAATTGGTTCGCCACGCCATTGACTTCGGCTATGTCTGGGCGGAACAGGGACAGGGAGAACCCCACTGGATGGAAAAATGGCAGTGCGTGATGGAATTGGAAGACTGTCACCGTCTGGATTTGGCATTGGACCTCGCTCAATACCTCCACTGTTACGAATTTATTCCCCGAGGGGTTGATCTTGCCCAGTATGGCATGGACCTGGCCCGAAAGGAGGGTGTACTTGGCCAGGATCCGCTGCTCATCCAATGCTTTGACTCGGTGGCCTATGCCCAGCATCACATGGCAAAATATGGTCTGTCCACAACAGACCATGGCTATGCAGCCAGGAATGAGCAAGAGATCATTTACGAATACAGCCAGCCAGAACATGAACCAGAGATGACAATGTAATAACCTCGAATCAAATAAGGGGCCGTTTTTCCGAAAGGGACAAAACGGCCCCTTCTTTTTTTGCACCCTTTTTCGGTAAAACGTGTCCGGAAAGGGAGGCATTTATGCGAGAAGAAAAGTTGTTGAACTATTTGAAAACTTCCTGTCATGGCCGTGAAAATCGGAAAAGCGGCAGGGAATTGGCTCGGACGCTGGGCATCCATGTCAAGGACCTTCAAAAGTTGGTAAAACGACTGCGGAAGAAAAAGAAACCCATTGCCAGTGACCAGTACGGTTATTACTATGCTGCCACCGCAGCTGAACTCTGTGACAGTATGGATTTTCTCCAGGGTATGGCGGACGGTCTAATGGAGGACATCCGTAATATGAGAGGAAGCCTTAACAGCTACAGAGAAAAGGAGGGTGAACAAAATGGCTAAGCCCTTCTTTCCATGGATGGGGAACAAAGAGAAACTTGTCCCTTACATCCACCAGCTGATACCGCCTCATGTGAAACAGTTTACAGAGGCGTTCGGCGGCAGCGGCGCTGTCATCTTAGGTCTGCAGCCAAAGAAGGGCCGGTTGGACATTTATAACGACCTGAACGACGATTTGTTCAATGTGTT
>CALWYB010000111.1 GCA_944385665.1 uncultured Oscillospiraceae bacterium | reverse complement strand
TTCGTCCTTCCCGATAAACCGTAACTTAGCCGAAAAACGAGATAAACGGATAAGCCTTGACCGCCGTAACACATTGCGTTTTGAGAGCCGAATGCGGGTACAATCCGCCCGTTGGGGCTTAGATCTCGATGAAGTTGAGAAGGTTCGCGCGGTCGATCGCTACTTGGAGTGCGTGTATCGTGCGCACCGTCTCCGTCGCCTGCGCCTTCGCCGCGCCGACGTCGTAAAGACGCTCGGTGTACTCCAAGATGCCGTTGGGTGTGATGCGGCGAGTGAGCTGTATCGCCCCCGCAAGAGTCTCGAGCTGTCTGCGCTTTTCTTGAAGCTGAGCAATCCAAACAAGTCCCTCGGCGACGGTCATGTCAAAGCCCTCGAGCGCAATCGCGGTGTTCGCTCTCGCGAGCGCAAAACGAATTTTGAGTACCTCGGCGTCTATCTCGTCGACACGCTTGCGCGTCGCGCCGTAGTCGTAGCCAGTCGGGACCTTCGTCTCGTTCTCCTTGTAAGAGCAGTAGTTGTTGCGATCCTCAAAGGCGATGAGATCTTCCTTTTCGCGGTCGAGTTCCTTTATCAATTTCATTGCTTCGGTGAGTGTCATCTTCATATCAAATACCTCCGTGTGCTTTCTGTCATCATTATAGCATGTATTCGACGGGGTGAGAATGTTCAAATGAAACAATTTTCTTTACCCCATAAATTTTGCGAAAAAGCTTGGAAATATCGGTGATATTTGAGGTTTTTCAAGATGTGCGACCGTATAGCTGTCTAACATTTACCCCAAAAAAGGGTATAAATGTTTGACAAATGCGGTCATGACGCTTGAAATCGCCGACATGCCGTGCTATAATAGCGTCAAAGCGCGGAGCGCAATGAAGCTGCCGCAGGAGAATGCGATATGAGAATCAAAGTGGTGAAGAAAATCGCCGACGGCAAGATCTCTTCCAAACAAACGGACAGAGAGGGGAAAGACGCCGCTTCCGCCCAAACGGCTTCCGCGCGAGAGGGACAGGTGAGCGGCAACATTGGCGATTACGAAAAGTGGGCGTTGGAGCAAAAGTCAAAGATTGCCGTCTCCGCCAAGCTCAAGGCAATCCTCGACAAGGACGCCGAGAGCTTTGAATTCTTCAAAAAGGACGGCATCAAGGTCAATATGAACGAGTTTTTGTCTCGTCTCATAGTCAATTACCATTCTTCTTACCGCGCTGCGCGCAAGTCGGTCATCAAGATGCTTGAGGAAGCGATCGTGGCAGTCTTCCCGTTCGAGGATGAAAATGCGAGCGACGCCGCGCTCAAATTCGTCAACAAGGCAATGCAAGAACAGTTTAGTGACAGCGGCGACAGATTGGGCAAGTCGGTGTCGTTCAAGCCCACGGAAAAGACCAAGCCGATTATCGGTCGGGTTGTCGCGGAAGAACTCGGCGACACGACCTATTCGGAGTACTTCAGGGGAATGTTCGAATCGTATGCGGCGCTTCCGCAGGACGAACGCGAAAAGATTATCTTTGCCGAGGAATACGAAACTATTGCGCGCGCAATCGAAAACGGCAAACAACTCCTCATCGCTACCAAGAAAAATCCCTACAAGCACTTCGTCGTCTCACCGTATGCCGTCGTCAGCTCAAAAGAGGAGTTGCATTGCTATATGCTTGCGACGACGCTCAAAGGCAAGTGCACGCCCTTCCGTCTGTCGAGGGTGGCGTCGGCAATCGAACGCGACGAGAGAGTCTCTTTCAAGCAAGAGCACGAGGATATGTTCAAGCGCATGATTGAAAATGCGCCGCAATATCTCTATTCCGCCGATGAAAAAGAGGCGATTGTCGAATTGACGCCGATGGGGGAAAAATTGTTCAAGTCGCTCTATATGAACAGACCCAAGCCGACGAAGGTCGACGGAAATCTCTATCACTTCAACAGTTCGTATATGCAGCTCAAGCAATATTTTTGCAGATTCGGCAAAGAGGCAATGATTCGCGAGCCTGCGAAGTTGAGGCATATGATTGCGAATTTTCACCGCGAGGCAAGCGACGCCTACGCAGCCTGTGAGCGAGATTCAAAACAGGACGGCTTCGAAAAAACCGACGCCCACGAAAAGTGAGATAACAAACACGGGCGCCTGTTTTCACTCGTTTGACGTCAGCGATTGCGTCATGTCCGTCTTGAGTATTTTCGGCGCAAGCAAGAGGTCGAAAAGTCGACCTCTTGAAGTCTTTGCCGGCTCGCCGGCGGTCGTTTTAGGAGCGCGTTTTGCGCGGATTTGCAAAAGTATTTTGACGGGGCGTCTTGTTCAATCGGTTTTGCCGCAATGACGGGCGCGGCTTTCCTCAAAGAACTTCACCATGTCGTCGAGCGTCGCGACCGAGTCGGGCAGAGTGGGATCCATCACTTCGTAGACGTGGCAAAGCCGCGTCTTTTCGTGCGCGGCGTCGGTGTAGCGGAAGACAAACCTGTCGCACTCGCCGCGCTCCTCTTTGGCGCGGAGCAGCCGCGCGACATAGCGAGAGTGCTTGACGTAGACATCGCGTTCGCACCCGATCAGCATCGTCGGCGGCAGGTGCAATCCCTCGGAATATTCCGAAAACGCGGAGAGGGGATAGAGGGGGTGTCTGCGCGCGTCCTTGCCGAACATCGCGCCGTCGAAAATGCGCTGTATCACCTTGAACTTGCGCGAAGGCTCGTCGTTTTCGTCGCGCAATATCGAGTGGACTTCGGGCACGGGATGGCTCATCGCAAGGCACTCAATCCCGAGCGGTGCAGCTGCGACGCCGTATGCCTTCGCGAGCGACGGCGACAGCGATATGCACAGTGCGAGCGAGGAAAGATGTCCGCCGGCGGAATCGCCCGTCAGCATGACGTCGGACGCGTCCGCGCCCCATTCGTGCGCGTGCTTTGAAATGAAATCGAGCGCGGCGAATACGTCTTTGACCTGTCCGTCAAGCGTGACCTCGGGCACGAGGCGATAGCTCGGCGCGGCGACTACATAGCCCCTCTTCGCCAAGTGCATGCACATGTTGAGATTGAGATCTTTGTCGCCGAAAACCCACGCGCCGCCGTGTATGTCCACAATCAGCGGCAGTACCCCCGCCGCGCCTTCGGGACGGCAGACGTTGAGACGGTGCATCGCGTGCCCGTCGTCGAGATAGGCGTACTCCGTCACCGCGACGCCGTCGGGCAGTTTTTGTCCCTGTTTGAGCTTGGCGTCACCCTTTTGCATCGAGCGCGCCAGCTTGCGCGCGACAAATTGCGGAAAGCCCATATTCACCTCATCTGCGACGGATACGCGAAAATGCGAATCGCGCCGAATTTTTCGTCGTCGTATTTGAAGATGTGCACAG
>CALWYB010000110.1 GCA_944385665.1 uncultured Oscillospiraceae bacterium | reverse complement strand
GAAATTACTTACCTTTTCACCAAAATTTATAACAATATAATTTGAAGTCTTATCTAGTAAAACTGTTTGATCATCACTGTTTGCTTCATAATTTTTCATATAATCAATCGTATAGAAGTCCTTATCTGTATACTTTTTAGTCAAACTTTGTAAATAACTGTTCAGTTCTGTATTTTCTGCGACTTTCCCATCGTATTTTAACTCATCATCACTTAAAGAAAAATAATAAATATCATCAGTCGTTTTAATTGTTAATTTATTAGCTAAATCCTTTTTTTCATCCTTTTCATAAGTATTATTAATCATTTTTTTTATATTATCAAAATCATCTTCATTAATTAAAACATTATTATATTTTATCTCCGTAATTTCACCGTGTATATCTAAAGTTTTACTGCACCCAAAAAGCAAAAACGAAATTAATAAAATTATTATCTTGCGCATACATATCACCTATTTTTATTATGCATGTTTTTATAAAAAAAATACTTGTAAAAAGGCTCTTACATTTAGAATATAAGTTTAGTATTATTAAATTGTAAACAATAAAAATAATAAAAACATATAAAACAATAAATTTTTAAATATAATGATACAAATCAATTTTTATTGACATACATCCATTATTTAGTATAATTTAAGTATAAAGGTGATATTATGGAAAAATGGAAAATATCTAAATATAATGTATTGTGCGAACATGATAATCAAAACTATATCGTTAACACAGCAACAGGCGCTATAGGAGAGATTGACGAAAAAACTAAAGATAATTTTAATGACCATAATTTAAAATACTTAGATCAAAATACAATTGATATATCTAAAGAAGAAGGTTTTATTGTTCCAAGTGATATTGATGAAACAAAATTACTTGAATTAAATTATCTAAATTCACAATTTAATGATGAATATCTAGGTATAGTTATTGCACCTACAATGCAGTGTAATTTTGCTTGTCCATATTGTTTTGAACCTAGAATAAAAGACAAAATGTCAATGCAAACACAGCGTGCTTTAATTGAGTTTATTGAGATGCACTTAAAAAAAGGAGTTAAACATATTGATGTTACGTGGTATGGTGGTGAACCTTTAATATATAAAGATATAATAGAGAAGCTTACCAAGCAAATTTCTAAATTAACTTTACAATATAATGCTAGATATAGTGCATATATTATTACCAATGGATATTTAATTAGTGATAATGACAAGTTATTCTTTAAGAAAAATAATATCAAATTACTATAGATGGACCACCTAATATTCATGATACTAGACGTATTTTAAAAAGTGGAGCTCCAACGTTTAATATATTAATAGAAAACATAAGAAAATTATTATTGTTTGGTGTTGATGTTTCTATTAGAGTAAATGTTGATAAAACTAATGAACATTCTTTAGAAAAATTATTACAAATTTTAGATAAAGAAAAATTAAATAACTGCAGAGTAGCTTTAGGACACGTTCAAAGTTATACTCCGGTATGTCAATCCATTTCATCAACGTGTATCACTAAAAAGCATTTTAGAACATTAGAATACAAATTTGCTAAATTATTAGAAAAATACAAATTTAAATCGCCACTTACTAAAATAGAACTAGAACCCAAAAATATTTATTGTGGAGCTGTAATGAAAAATTATTATGTTGTTGATCCTGAGGGATATCTTTATAAATGTTGGAATGATATTTCCATTCATGAACATGCTGTGGGCAAACTTGGACAAGAACAAACAGAAAAAATGAAATTAAATGAAGCAAAATATTTAACCTGGAGTCCTTGTAATATAAAAAAATGTAAACAATGTAAGGAATTACCACTTTGTATGGGTGGCTGCCCATTTATGGCAAACGTTTTAGGGAAACCATTATGTGAACATAAGTTGTTTAAATTATCTAAATATATTGACTTACAAATTAAAGAAGGAGGTGAAAAAATTGAAAATAGTTAAAAAGGCATATGTAAAAAATATCAAACAAGTTAGTTGCTCTGGAAATGATTGCCATTGCTCTAATGCTAGATGCTATGCTGACTAATTAAAAGGTGCTGACCTTTTAATTTTCTTTATATAGGAGCGTGATATAATGTTAGAATTAAATAATATTTACTTAACACTAAATCAAAATAATCGTCCACTTGTTAAAAATCTATCTTATGTTTTAGATAGTGGAAGTAAAACCGCTATTATTGGTGAAGAGGGAAACGGAAAAAGTACTCTATTAAAATTTATATATGATAAAAAATTGATAGAAGCTTATTGCCAATATCAAGGAAATGTAGTTAATCATGATTACAAAATTGGATATCTAACCCAATTTTTAGATTCAAAATGGAATAATGAACCAGTTGTTAACTATTTTTTAAAAAATAGTCCAGAAGAAGAAATTGACTATGATAAATATAGTTTGTTTGGTGATCTATTAAAATTACTTGTTAAAGTAGGTCTATCAGAAGATATTTTAGAAGAAGATTATTTAGTTGGTTATTTATCTGGCGGTGAAAAAGTAAAACTCCAATTATGCAAATTACTATTAGAAGAAAATGATATTTTACTTTTGGATGAACCGACAAATGACTTAGATATTGAAACTTTAACGTGGTTAGAAGAATTTATTTCTACAGAAAAAAAGCCGATTATATTTGTTTCTCACGATGAAACTTTATTAGAAAACACAGCTAATACTATAATTCATTTAGAACAAATTAAAAGAAAAAGTGATGCTAGATATACTGTTGCTAAAACAACTTATAATGACTATGTAAATCAACGATTAAGAGGCATAGAAACACAAAACCAGCAAGCAGCTAACGAACTTAGAAATTATAGGTCCGAAGTAAGTACATTAAAAGAAATAAAAAATAAAGTACAAATTGCAAATCCGGGAAGAACCAATCGTATGAATTCTTTACTTGCCCAAGAGAAAAAATTAGATGAAAAGCAATTAACTCAAAAAGCCGATGTTGAAGAAGCGATTAATGTTAGATTTAACTCTGATGTTTCAATCCCTAATGGTAAAACTGTATTAGATTTAGAAGTAGATAATTTAGTGGTTGGAAATAATACTATCGCTAGTAACATTTCTTTATTTGTCCAAGGCCCTGAGCACATTGTTATTGTCGGACAAAATGGAGCTGGTAAAAGTACATTAATGAAGAAAATATATGCTGAATTAAAAGAAAGAGAAGATATTAATTTAGGATATATGCCACAAAACTATGAGGATATTTTAGATTTAAATCAAAGTGCAGTTGATTTTTTAAAGATTAAAAATGTTCCGGATAGCGAAATTAGATCATTAATGGGAAATATGAAATTTACAAGTGATGAAATGACCTCGTTAATCAAAGAATTATCTGGTGGACAAAGAGCTAAGCTATTATTAATAAAAATGATATTAGAAAATTGTAATGTATTATTATTAGATGAACCAACTAGAAATTTAAGTCCATTATCTAATCCAGTAATCAGAAATATATTAACTAATTATAATGGTACAATTATAAGTGTTTCACATGATCGTAAATATATAAAAGAAGTATGTCAGAAAGCTTATTGGCTTGATAGTAATGGTTTAAATCAAATCAGCATTGATGATGCTATTTTAGGGAAAAAGCCCAAAGTTTTATCAAAATAATGCTAAATGAAATAGAGATTTCTATAAAGATATATTTATTAAAATTAAAAAACGTTAGAATTTAATATTCTAGCGTGTTTTCATTTTTAAATAATAATCGCGTAATTCTTTAAAACGTTGGTAGTGAATAATTTCCCTTTGTCTTAAAAATGCAAGCGGTCCTAAAATATCAGGATCATCAGT
>CALWYB010000109.1 GCA_944385665.1 uncultured Oscillospiraceae bacterium | reverse complement strand
TTAAAGAGACAAGTTCGCTACTTTTTTTGCCCGATTTCGCGCGCCTCCCTCTCGGGGGAGGCAGACTGCTTTCTTTCACTTAAACGCTACCTTGCTTTGCTCCTACCTCCTCTTTCGTTAACATCATGACTTTGTAACAATTGTATTGTAAACCTACATGGATAAAATGGTAAATTTTCTCAAAAGCATTGAAAAGTACGATATATTGTGTTATAATAAATTCACAATACAAATTTAGTTGTGGGGATACTATGACCAAAGAAAGCGAACAGGAATGGCTCGAAAAAGCGCTCCTCTGTTACGAACAGGAAAAATCGAAAAATCCGGAATATTTGTCTTTTGACTATATTACCATCAAAACTTTTGCCCGACGCATTGTCGGGCAAATCAAAGAACAAATGAAACTCGACAACGAGCAATGCGAATTGTTGTTGGAAGCAATTTTTAGAAGCAATAATTAAAGGAGTCTTTATGAGAAAATTTGGCGATTTTAGTGAGCTTAGCGAGCAAACAGCTAAAGATATAGAGAAAATTATAACTGAAATTGAAAAAAGAAATATAGTTTGTTCTATCTTCTATGGTTTTCCACTAATTGAATTAGACAATACTTCAATGATAATGAAAGGATGTATTATCAGCAATAGTGGAATTTTAATTTTGCACGATTCAGAGCGGGAACAAAAAGTTTATTGGCGTCATATTTACAAAACTATTATGGAATGCCAAACTATTAGCGAATTGGCTATGGATCCATCAATATCATTGATTAGATTTAAAAAGAGTCGTGATCTCCAGGATATAATACAAGATTTAACTAGTAAAGATAACATTATGAGTGATCAAGATGTTGATTTGCTCGTAGCCGTTATACAAAAAGCTTATAATCTTTCAAAATTTGATGATCGACCGATTAAAACCACTAATTCTTTAGGAGAAATTATTAAAAGAAGAAACAATAAAATTAATGTTCTAGATGAAGAACAGTTCAAAACAATTTATAGAACTCAAACAGGGCATGCAAGAATTAGGGGATTAGCTGGTAGCGGTAAAACTATATTACTAGTTAAGAAAATGGCTTACTTACATTACAGAAATCCCGAATTAAAAATTGCATATGTTTTTTATACTATTTCCCTTAAGCAGTTTGTAGAAAAATTATTTTATTCGTTTTATAAAGAATTTGATTTGTATAGAGAGCCGGACATGTCAAAAATAAACCTACTACATTCTTGGGGAAACAAGTATACGGATGGCTTTTATTCAACTATATGTAGGCAGTTTAATGTTGAAAGAAAAACAGTAAAAGATGTTTATAATGAAGCTGATAAACTCGGTGCTGTGTGTAATGATTTGTTAGAACAGGTAAAAAATATAGATATTGGAATATATGACTATATATTTGTAGACGAGGCTCAAGATTTCACTTTAGGCTTTTACAAATTAGCATTAAAAGCTTTAAAGCTAACTGGCAAATTTATTTATGCATATGATGAACTGCAGTCGCTCAATATAGAAACTAAAATGCCTAGTAAACATAGTATTTTTGGAAGAAGAAAATGCGAAGATATTAACTTGCCAATTTGTTATAGAACACCTAAAGAGATATTGGTTACTGCTCATGCTTTAGGCTTAGGTATTTATAAAACTAAAGAAAATGGTTCGCCAGATATGGTTAATATGATTCAAGATACTACAACATGGGAAGCCATAGGCTATGATGTTATTGAAGGACAATTAGCTTTAGGAAAACATGTTACATTAGGGCGCAAAGACATTATAGACGAGAAATGTTCGGATAGTGTAATTATCCTACAAAAAGAAAATGAAGAAGAACAGTATAAATATGTATGTCAAGAAATATTAGAATTAATAGATAATCAAGATATTTCTTCCGAAGATATTATGATAATTGATTTAGATTCAATAAATCTAAACGATGATTATTTACGCTTTAGAAAAATTTTGGCAGATAAATCATGGGATGAAACGAACGAAACCTGGAGATGTCAAGTTAATTTGGTAAATAAAGACAATGCTATTAAATTTCGCATTAGTGGAAGTATTCCATTTACAACAATATTTAGAGCAAAAGGTAATGAGGCAAATATTGTTTTTATTTTGAATGCACATAAATTGCAATCTATTTCAACTTATACACGGAATCGCATATTTACAGCAATGACGAGAGCGCGCTTTAAGGTGTACTTATTAGGCACAACAAATATGCAGTCTTACATCAAAGAAGCTGAAATTGTCAAAAATAATGACTATAGGTTATCCTTTGTTTATCCAACAAGGGCGGAATTGCAGAAAATGTCTACGATTGCAAAAACAGAAATTAAATCGGCAAAAGATTATGAAAATTTTATTGACCTGTTAAAGAACTTGAAAGGTAATCCGGCTTTATTGAAAGAAATACTTTTGGAACAACTAGATGTTGGTTCATTGGATGAAGTAATAGAACTGATTCAAGAGAATAATAATGAAGAAGAATAATGATATTACCGATAAATCCAAAATCATTAACGAATGGCAATGGATTTATGCAAATTATCCTAAATTTGATATTATTAGCGATGTTAAAAGCCCTAGTATATATATTTCAACAATAGGACATAAATTTGACCACCTTAAACGTAGTAACTTTAAAGATAAGTATAATGAAATTTTAGAGAAAGAGAGCTATTCTATATGCCTTATTGATGATTCTTTAATAATTTATTACTACATATTTGATAATAATGATAAAATAGTTGGACATAATTTAGTATATATTCCTTCGCCTGATGTGGAAAATTCTCATTTCGAAGAAGAGGTTGCAATTTCAAAATACTTACGCGCCGATTATGATAGAACTGGATATAAAAAGATAATTCATACTTTAGTCCATCTACATATTGGTATTTATAATAATAATTTTCGTATTCCAATAGCACATTATTTATCTCCATATGATTTTTTATATATTGTTTTGAAATATGTATATCATAACGATCAAGATGTCGTTGATAAATTAATTTGCAAAAAACAAAAAGAGTGTCTTCTATCTAGCGATGAAATAAGTAAACTAAGAATTATTTTTGGTGAGTAAATTCCTTTCTATCCACGCATTCTTTCCATTTGTAATTAAAGTAAAGTTCGTGTTTGAGACCGAACGTTCCACCATCTACCCAAAAGATCCGATCGCTCGGGTCTTTTTTTTCTTTTTGTCTCGGGCAGATGGTGGAGATAAGGGAGTGCACCCCCGATGACGCGCTTCTCGCGTCAGTCAGGCTGCACGCGAGAAGCGCCTCAACACATTCATGTCTCGCCGTTCCCTAACGGCGATCGCTGCAAGGCGACTCCCCTTTAATATGGTTTCGCCATCTACCAAAAAGATCCGATCCTTCGGAAGTGTTTTCGTTTTAGCTCCCTTCACCGGATGTCTGCGTGTTTCATTGGTTTTTGTCTACAACTGTATATCATCTCAATATTTTTGTAAAAATCTTTGTCTGAATTTGTCGAAAACGCTTGACTTATGTCTTTCATTACACTAAA
>CALWYB010000108.1 GCA_944385665.1 uncultured Oscillospiraceae bacterium | reverse complement strand
TTCCACGCCACGCTCACAAACGCAGTGCCAACAGTTTTGGAAAGTCCTTCCGGCAGAATGTGGAGGGCAGCGATCCCCAATATAGTTTTCATCACCTTGGCACTGACGGAAAGCTCTATGTGTTCGAGGCACCAATCGATATGCTCTCATTCATCACCCTGTATCCTGAAGATTGGAAATCTCACAACTATGTAGCCTGCTGTGGAACGTCTACGATCCCTGTAATGTCAATGCTTTCCCGTATGCCCCACGCACAGGAGGTATTCTTATGCCTGGACAATGACGCGGCAGGTCAGGCGGCAAGTCTCCGTATGGCTGAACAGATTGCCGAACAGTTTGGAATCGTCTCGGATCGCCTGACTCCCCAAAACAAAGACTGGAATGATGACCTGTGCGTTTTGGAGGACGCACAGGTCCCTTTTCTAGAAATGGGGTGACGCAATGACTGAACAAGCATGGGGGCTAATTGCATTGTGTGGCGGAATGCTGCTGGTGTTGATTATTGCCTCCATATTCACTCAGCGATATTCCCTAAACCGCATCAAATCCAAAACTGTTGGTGACGGCCAGCATGGTACCGCACGATGGGCTACCCCAAAGGAGATTCGGAAAACTTATGTGCTGGTTCCATTTCAGGTAGAGAAGTGGCGTCGTGGTGAGAATCGGCCAGAGGCACAGGGGATCGTCTTAGGGTGCATTGGACGCGCTTCTTCCAAAGCCAAAAAACACTCCAAACGCAGTGGGCTGAGAGCCCTTGTAGACTGTGATGATGTTCACTTCCTGATGATTGGTGCATCCGGTGTTGGTAAGACTGCATTTTTCCTGTATCCCAATTTGGAATATGCCTGCGCCTGCGGTATGAGTTTCTTGGCGCTGGACACCAAGGGCGACCTGGCGAGGAACTACGGTGCTATTGCCAGCAAGTATTACGGTTATAAGATTTCCGTGATCGACCTTCGCAATCCGACCAGGTCAGATGGTAATAATCTTCTGACGTTGATCAACCGCTATATGGATTTGGCTCAGGAAGATCCCAGCAATCTGGCTGCCAGAGCCAAGGCCGAAAAGTATGCCAAAATTCTAGCCAAGACCATCGTCAATCCAAGTGGTGATGCATCCAGTTATGGACAAAATGCGTATTTCTATGATTCCGCAGAAGGCTTGCTCACTGCCGTGGTACTCCTGTTGGCCGAGTATCTTCCACCGACAAAGGAGGATTCCGGTGAGAGACGACATATCGTATCTGTATTCAAACTGGTTCAGGATCTGCTGGAGTCCCCTGGGCCGAGGCAAAAAAACTATTTTCAGCAGCTGATGGCAAAACTCCCAGAGAACCATAAATCGAAATGGTTTGCGGGAGCCGCACTCAACACCTCGGACCAGGCAATGGCTTCTGTCATGTCCACGGTCCTGTCCCGACTGAATGCGTTCCTCGACAGTGAGTTGGAGCAGGTCATCTGCTTTGACAGCGCCATTGACGCAGAGACATTTGCCAGTGAGAAATGCGCTATCTTCCTGATCCTTCCGGAAGAGGACACAACCAAAAACTTCATGGCCGGACTGATGATTCAGAATCTGAGCCGAGAACTGTTTGCTGTTGCAGATGAAAACGGCGGAAAACTAAAAAATCGTGTGGTGCTCTTCTGCGACGAGCTTGGTACCATGCCGCCATTTGATATATTGCCCCTGTTCTCCGCCGGGCGCTCCAGGCGGTTGACCCTGGTGCCGATCATCCAATCGTTGGCTCAGCTTGAAAAAAACTACGGCAAGGAGGGCAGCGAGATTATTCAGGATAACTGTCAGGATACGATCTTTGGCGGTTTTGCGCCCGGCAGCCAGACTGCCGAAGTGTTGTCCAGGAACCTTGGCACCCGCACGGTGCAGTCCGGCTCTGTGAGCCAGAGCAAGAATGATCCCAGCCAATCCCTGCAGATGGTGGAGCGCCCCCTGATGTCGCCAGACGAGTTGAAATCGATTCCCAAGGGGCACTTTGTTGTGATGAAGACTGGCTGCCATCCAATGCAAACTCGACTCCGTCTCTTTCTGGAATGGGGCATTACCTTCGAAAAAGACGGATACACTGTGCCGATACGCGAGAATATGCAGGTCCACTATGCAGGACGAAAGGAACTGGAGGAAAGTATTCTATGTCATGCCTTGAAAAATACGGCATCGGAAAAGGCAGATACCGCACCACAGCAAAACGGAGGCCAGAAAGCGGCAGAAGAAGATGCTCATGCTCCCGCTTCCGACGATACAAGTCTGAGAACATAATTGGAGGTGAACATGGTGGGCTATTTTGAATCGATCTATGCTGACACTGAGCTACCTCATCGGTGCAAGACCGTTTACATTTACCTCCGGGATCGGGCCAATGCATCCGGCTCCTGCTGGCCGGGAATTAAGACAATCGCCTCAGATCTCGGCTTGTCACGCAGCACTGTGAAGAGAGCGATTAACGAATTGGAACGCAAAGGATTCCTACTCAAGAACCCCAGGTTCCGCGCAAATGGCAGCCATACCTCAAACCTATATACTGTGCGGTAAAGTGAAAAGTGGTTTGTATCATCTCATGACATTAAGGTCAAAAGGGGGTGTGACACAATACTTCAGGTTTGATATAATGTAGATAAAAACAGGGTGGTGGCGG
>CALWYB010000107.1 GCA_944385665.1 uncultured Oscillospiraceae bacterium | reverse complement strand
ATTCCTCATTACGCTAAGAGCCCCTTATTCAAACAGATTTCTGATTTATGCGCAAAAGAAAACGAAAGTGGCGTGAAAAATCAATATATTAAAGCATTAAAAAAAGCGGAAAAATTCAGATGAGTTTTTGTCAATCATGTTTTGAGTTAAAATCCCCGGCTAAGCCGGGGGGGTTCTTTATGCTTAAGAAAACAAGCCAGATCGTACGAATCACTTTCGAAAAAGGTTCTCTCTTCGATGCACATACGGCTCCGAGAACTGGCAACTGGGTAAGCAAAAAAGGAGAAAGCCTTTTCATGGCTTTCTCCTTTTTTGCTAGGTCTGTTCTGAACCCTTGCCTTCCGAAAGACGTCGAAATCTTAAGGTTTCAACGGTCCATAGAAATAAGAAGCTGTTGCGCCGCCATCGATGAGGAAGTCGGAACCGGTGATAAAGGCTCCCTTGCTGCTCATCAGCAGTTCCGCCACATTTGCCACCTCGTCTGCCGTGCCGGGCCGTCCGGCGGGACACTTGGCAAACATGTTCTTGTAGAAGTCTCCACGGGGGCCGTTGAACTCGTCGATGGCCAGCGGGGTGACAATGATGCCCGGAGAGATGGAGTTGATGCGGGCCCCTCTGGCTCCCCACTCGACGGACTCGGCCATCACCCGCTTTTCGTTGCAGCGCTTGGCCAACTGGTAGGCGTGCAGGGTGTCCCGGATGTTCTTCGGCTGAAGCAGCGGCAGCTCCAGCAGTTCCTCGGTGGGGGTACAGGCCAGCTGCGCATCCTGCTCTGGGGTCAGCGCCGGCATACGGTGGCCGGACTGGCTGGAGATAGTCACCCCCACGCCGCCAGGTGCGATGACCTTGCCCACTTCCTCCAGCAATACAGCGGTACCGTACAGATCTACCTTCAGAATGGCTTCGATGGGTGCCTGGCTGGGGGAAACACCGGCAGCATTGACCAGCATGGTGATGTCACCGAATTGCTGCGCTTCGGCAATCAGTCCCCGAATAGACGCCCGGCTGGAGAGGTCCATCTCCAGCGGCACAACATCATACCCGGCATCGTTCATGATTTTGGCGATGGTCTGGGCGTTCTCCAGTTTCTTATCCCCGACAACAATTTTCATTCCACAGCCCATCCGCCGGGCAATGGCCATGCCGATCTGTCCGGCACCGGTCCATACCATTACATTTTTCATAGGAATCTTCCTTTCTCTCACCGCAGGGTTTTCTGTGCCCACGCCCGCACGGTACCGGCGTTGGCATCCACGTCGGAACCTCGGATGGCCAACCCCGGGGTTACGCGGGCTCCCTTGCAGACGGCGGCGATCTTTCTCTCGGTCCCGCTTAATCCGCTGCCCTCGTGTGTACAGAAGGGGTGGATGATCTTGCCCGTCCAGTCGAAGGCTTCCAGAAAAGTATAAACCGCCATGGGCAAATCCCCCCAATAGTTGGGATAGCCCAGATAAATCTCATCATAGCCGTCCAGACTGCCGGGAAGTGTTTCCAGTTCCGGCCGAGCTTTGGCCTGCTGGTCCGCCTTGGCCTGCCGGATGCAGGCCTCATAGTTCACTGCATAGGGGACTTTTTGCTCAATTTTGAAGAGTGTTCCCCCTGTTTCTACTGCAATCTGGTTTGCCACCTTTTCCGTGTTGCCCACCATCACGGTACAGTATTGGCCGCCGAAATAATTCTCTCCGGCCCGGGAGTAAAATGCAATCAGTTTCGCCATATGTACACCTCAATTTTCCATTCTTGCGCCACATACATCCGCTCTGTGGCGCTTCGTTTTATATCCTGATCCCCATTATAATGGGGCCTGACGGCGCAATCAATTTCTGTTTTGGCTCTAAATGATAAGTTTATCTTATACGAAAAAGCTGCTCTCGCCAAAGCGAGAGCAGCCATGCAACCGGATATTCTATTCAAATTTTGGGCGCAGTATATCGGAAAATGTTTCCACGTAATAGCCAGAGTTCTCCTTTTTCCAGAACAGGCAATAATTGCGGGTAATTTGTTCCTTACCGCGGTACAGCGGGACCCGGCGCAGGGACGCACCGAAGGCCATGGCCTCGCTGTTACCTTCCACCGGCAAAAAGCCCTGTCCACTGAGAACCATCATGCGGGCTTCCTCCAGGTTTTCCGCAAAGAGGATTTCCCCTTGAATCCCGATGACTGTCTGATAGAATTCCTTCTCGTTGTCCCGCTGTTCCTGGGAGGTCACCAGAATACAGGGAATGTTTTTCAGTTCCTGGGTCGTGACCGACGGCAGCGCAGCCACGGGATTACGGGCGGACAGTTCGATATACAGCGGGCTGGTGGTCAGAACCAGGTTGAAATACTCATCGGAGAAGGCCCGGCGCTGGTCGTTCAGCACCAAGTCCGCATCTCCGGTGCGCAGCAACGTGAACAGCTCCTCGTGGTTGCCGTACAGAAGCCGGACCGAAATGCCGGGGTATCGGGCGGAAAATTCCTCCAGTGCCTGGCGAAATTCCGGGCTGCTGTAGCTGCGCAGAAAGCCGATCTTCAGAACGGCGTCCTCCCCTCGGGCGATTCTGGCGGATTCACGACAGATCTGTTCGTAATCGGCAACCAGAACCAGACTTTTCTTATAAAAATGTTCCCCGGCAGGCGTTAGCACAAATTTCCGGTTTTTCCGCTCCAACAGAGGAAATCCCAGTTCCGTTTCCAACGCCTTGATCTGTTGGGATATTGCCGATTGGGAAATATGACATTCTTCCGCCGCCTCGGAAAAGCTGTTATTGCGCACAACGGATTGAAAATAGCGAATCTGCCGCAGCAAAGGCCCACCTCCTGTTTACATTTTTATTATTATAACATAGAAATCAACCAAGCGGCGATATCTCCCCTCAGGGAATATCGCCGCTTGGTTTTTTCCTTAAAAACGGTCACAGCAAGGCTCTTTCAAAAATGGTGTAGTAAGCACCTTTTTGAGGCGCAAAACCATTGGTATATCAGGCTTTTTCAGGACTTTTCGCGATACTGCCGTGACACACGAAAAGCACTTGACTCATTGGTCAAACTCCTTCACCCTGCAACTTCCATGGGATTGACATGGACCATGCAGTGCTTCACTTTTGGAAACTGTCGCTCAATGGCGTGATGTACCTGGGCCGACGTCTCATGGGCCTGGGACAGCGGCACGTTGGCGTCGGCAGCAATCTCCACCTCTACATAAATCCGGTCTCCAAACAGCCGGGTCTGCAAGCGGTCGATGCGCAGTACTCCCGGCTGAGACAGCACGGTCTGCCGCATCGCCTCCTCCACTTCCTTCGGACAGGCGGTATCCAGCATTTTGGAGATGGCATCCTGAAAGATATCCCAGGCTGCCTTCAAGATAAACAGACAGATCACCACACTGGCCACTGGGTCCAGTACCGGAACACCCAGCCTCGCCCCTAAAATGCCCACAAAGCTGCCGATGGAGGACAGGGCGTCAGAGCGATGGTGCCAGGCATCTGCCATCAGGGAAGAAGAACCCAGCTTCTTGGCCGCTGCCCGGGTATACCAGTACATAGCCTCCTTGGATACGATGGAGACCACGGCGGCTACCAATGCCAACTTGCCGGGGATCAGCAGCTCTCCGCTGCCGCCTAAAATGTTCTGGAGTCCAGCCCAGCCGATCCCTGCGCCGGTCACGGCCAGCATGACGGACAGAATGATCGCCGCCACACATTCAAACCGTTCATGGCCAAATGGGTGCTCCTGATCGGACTCTTTTCCCGCCAATTTCACCCCTGCAATGACCACGAAGGTACTTAGTACATCGGATGCAGAATGGACGGCATCCGATATCATGGCCCCGGAATGGGCCACCACGCCGGCCAGCAGCTTAAATAGGGTCAGAATCAAATTTCCGATGATGGTGACGACAGAAACTCGTATCGCCAGGTTTTCTCCACGTTTTTTGTCCATCATGTTACCTCCAGATTGGAAAAATCGCTCTATGGCACCCACCTGTTTCGTTTCGTACCCAGTTCCCGGATATGCAAAAAGGCACCCGTGGAACATACTTCCTGTCCCACAGATGCCCTAAGGTCCATCTGCTGCCGCGGATGCGGCCCGGCTCCGTGCCGCCGAGGCGGCCTGACCTGTTCAGTTTGTACTGTAGTTGCCCCGACCCGGGGTAGGATGCAGTGCAAAGAGAATGTTCGCATTTTAACATATGCACTTTCTGTTGTCAAGGTTCTCTCTGCCTGGAAAAAAATCCAATCCTGGGGTATGGTACAGGCTGCCGCCGTATGCTAAAATATAGACACGAGCATGCAAAACGGTTTTGCTCTTCCTTTCCGCTTCTGCTATGATACAAAAGAAAGGCCCCCTATGTGCAACAAGTGTGATTCTTCCGAAACTGAACGATCCCATCGCTCCCGCTCTTGGCTGCTGCGTTCTCTTGTGCTGCTGGCCGCCTTTGGCGGCACAGCGGTTTTACTGCTGGGCAGCCACTTTCATAGTTCCGTTCTCCCACGCTCTATTCCCCAGGTAAAACCGACGGTCAATTTTTCCGTATCCCGTGTTGCTCCTCCCTCCTGGCAGCCGCCGGAAGAAACCGGCACCTGGAATTTGATGCTGGTCAATCCCTGGAACCCGCTCCCCGAAGACTATTCCATCGATCTGGTCTCTTTGAACTCCAACCAATCGGTGGATCAACGCTGCGCAGCCGCGCTGGAGGAGATGCTGTCGGATTGCCGTACCGCGGGGCTATCTCCCCTCATCTGCTCTTCCTACCGCACCCAAGCCACCCAGCAGAGCCTTTACAACGCCCAGGTCTATGAGTTGATTGCTCAGGGCTGCTCCAGAGAGGAGGCGGAGGAGCAGGCCGCCACCATGGTAGCCCTCCCCGGCACCAGCGAACACCAGCTTGGTCTAGCGGTTGATATTGTGGACTCGGAATATCAAATTCTGGAGAGCTCCCAGGAGAATACTCCCGTCCAGCGCTGGCTGATGGAGCATTGCTGGGAATACGGGTTTATCCTTCGTTACCCAAAGGAGAAAACCCAGCTCACCGGCATTATTTACGAACCTTGGCACTACCGCTATGTGGGCAAGGAAGCTGCCAAGGAAATTATGAACGCCGGCATCTGCCTGGAGGAATATCTGGGCGCGGTTTCTTCGCAATCTCCGACATAAAACATTGAAACGCCTGAAAGCAAATCTGTCCCCCTTTCCTTTTAACCTTGTCTAATAATAGAAGGGAATATAATTTCCTTTTGTTTTTGCTGAGAATCCGGCACGCCAAACATCCTAAAGATACAATCCCAAAGTAGAGGTGATTCCTGTGGGTTGGAGAGGTGACATTTGACGACCAACCTTTGGCTAAGACTCTTCGACCTGCCACCGTTATAGCACACAGATGGACTGCGTGGAATTGGGAGGCCAACGATATGAAGAAAAAAGGATTGTGCTCATTTTAGGGGTAGTAGGAATCGTTATATTATCGAGCATATTGTCGATTTACCTTTTACACGTCTGGTCGATACAAGTAAAGATAAACAAATGCCTGAGTGATGCAGGTGCGATCTATATGTTTGAAACTGGCCAACTAGAGATTGTGGACGAACAAGATGGGGCCATAACATACAGCAATAAAGGCTATACCATAATCATAGAAGATGGTTATATACGGCAAATATTAGATAGTAACCTGGGATATACAAGAACATTTGAAAAAGGGGTACTACAAAGAATTACAATCGATGTTCCTATGGCTGAGGCAATTAACTTATGCACACCAATTTCTGTCTTCCCACGGGTCGCCAGAACGATTCACGAAATGGACGAAACACAAGAAATTTCAGATGGTGTAAGCAATGATGGCATACAGTACTTGCAGAAGAATGGCTATCACTATGAGCAAGTAGCCCAAAAATACCTGCTGATATATTAAAGTTACCAAGGCACAAGAAGGGACCTGGATAGCCGCCGCAGAAACGCCCCGGCCCCCTATCCTCCGCTCTTTACGATATTGTTCCTCAGGATAATTTCCGTTCACCCTAGGACACCCATTAAAACAAAGATTATATTTTATATTTATTCCGAAGCAAAGAAAAAAGCCTGAAATCTTACGATTTCAGGCTTTTTTGGTGGAGATAAGCGGGATCGAACCGCTGACCTCTTGAATGCCATTCAAGCGCTCTCCCAAGCCATCAGGTATGCACCCTCTGATAGTTTCGGATAGCGCTTGGTCACACCACTTTAAAAGGTCTGCTGTGATTCACAGCATAACATATGGGGATTTAAGTTGTCAACTGGCCATATCCATGCGATATGTATCCCCTGCCGCTGATGCAGCAAGGGTGAGAGCTTATTGCGCTATGGGGAGTTCATAATCTTCACAGTCATCGACGCTGTCAATGCCATTCAGGAACTGCTCCACATTAATGTTGAATTCAATCTTGACCTTGTAGTCCTGGCAGACCGAGACCTTTTTGATGAT
>CALWYB010000106.1 GCA_944385665.1 uncultured Oscillospiraceae bacterium | reverse complement strand
AGCAGGCCATGAGCATGGGCCTGGACGTGGTGAAGTTCTTCCCCGCCGAGCAGAACGGCGGCGTGGCCAAGCTGAAGTCTCTGGCCGGCCCCTACACCAGCCTGCACTGGATGCCCACCGGCGGCGTGAACACCAAGAACCTGATGGACTACCTGAGCTTTGACCGCATTATTGCCTGCGGCGGCACCTGGATGGTAAAGAAGGACCTCATTGAGGGGGAGAAGTGGGACGAGATCACCCGCATCTGCAAGGAGGCCGTCAAGACCATGCTTGGCTTCTCCCTGGCCCACGTGGGCATCAACTGCGAGAACGAGGCTCAGGCCGAGCAGACCGCCAAGACCCTGTGCGCCCTGTTTGACCTGGAGTACAAGCCCGGCAACTCCTCCATCTTTGCCGGCTCCGCCGTGGAGTGCAACAAGGCTCCCGGTCGCGGCGCCAACGGCCACATCGCCATCGGCACCAACAACGTGGACCGGGCCGTCTACCACCTGGGTCTGCGGGGCGTGGCCTTCGACGAGTCCAGCCGCAAGACCGACGCCAAGGGCAACACCAAGGCCATCTACCTCAAGGACGAGCTGGCCGGCTTTGCCGTACACCTGGTGAAGAAATAATCCGTCTGAACCATTTTATATCAATTTGAGAGAAGGAGTATCCCACCATGAAAGTTGTCACCTTCGGCGAGCTGATGATCCGGCTCCAGCCCTATAACTACGAGCGTTTCGTCCAGGCCGATCACCTGGAGTTCACCTTCGGCGGCGGCGAGGCCAATGTGGCCGTCTCCCTGGCCAACTACGGCCTGGATGCCGCCTATGTCACCAAGCTGCCCGCCCACGCCATCGGCCAGGCGGCCGTCAACTCTCTGCGCCGCTACGGCGTGGACACCTCCCTGATCGTCCGGGGCGGCGACCGTGTGGGCATCTACTTCAACGAGAAGGGCGCCTCCCAGCGGGGCAGCGTGTGCATCTATGACCGGGCCCACTCCGCCATTCAGGAGTCCCAGCCCTCCGACTTCGACTGGGACAAGATCTTCGAGGGGGTGGACTGGTTCCACTTCACCGGCATCACTCCGGCCCTGGGCCCCAACCTGGTGGAGACCTGCAAGGAGGCCTGCAAGGCCGCCAAGGCCCACGGGGTGAAGATCTCCTGCGACCTGAACTACCGGGGCAAGCTGTGGACCCGCGAGCAGGCCCGGGAGGCCATGACCGAGCTGTGCCAGTACGTGGACGTGTGCATCTCCAACGAGGAGGACGCCAAGGACGTGTTCGGCATTGAGGCGGAGGCCACCGACATCTACGCCGGCGAGATCAACCGGGAGGGCTACAAGTCCGTGGCCAAGCAGCTGGCCGACAAGTTTGGCTTTGAGAAGGTGGCCATCACCCTGCGGGAGTCCCACTCCGCCTCCGACAACGGCTGGAGCGCCATGCTCTACGACGTGGCTTCCGACGAGTACTGCTTCTCCAAGAAGTATGAGCTGCACATCATCGACCGCGTGGGCGGCGGCGACAGCTTCGGCGGCGGCCTCATCTACGCCCTGCTCAGCGGCAAGTCCACCCAGGACGCCGTGGAGTTCGCCGTGGCCGCCTCCGCGCTGAAGCACACCGTGGAGGGCGACTACAACATGGTCACTGTCTCCGAGGTGGAGAAGCTGGCCGGCGGCGACGGCTCCGGCCGCATCCAGCGCTGAGTTTTTCGGTTTGCTTTCTTCGTTCATTCCTTTTTCCTTGCCTTGGGGCCGGGCGTTTTGCGCCCGGCCCCAAAGCCATTTTTTATGAATCTTCAGGAGGTACCTATGGAACACAGCAACCCTCTGCTCCGGCACAACGACTGCCCCTGCAAATTCATTACCATCGGCGAGATCATGCTCCGCCTGACGCCTCCCAACTACGAAAAGATCCGGGTGTCCACCAGCTTTGAGGCCAGCTACGGCGGCAGCGAGGCCAACATCGCCCTCTCCCTGGCCAACCTGGGGGTGGACTCCACCTTCTTCAGCGTGGTGCCCAACAACAGCCTGGGCAAAAGCGCCATCCGGATGCTGCGCAGCAACGATGTCCACTGTACCCCCATGATTCTCTCCACCCCGGAGGAGACCCCCACCCACCGTCTGGGCACCTACTACCTGGAGACGGGCTACGGCATCCGCTCCAGCAAGGTCACCTACGACCGCAAGCACAGCGCCATCACCGAGTACGACTTCTCCCACCTGGATCTGGGCCAGCTGCTGGAGGGTTTTGACTGGCTCCATCTCAGCGGCATCACCCCCGCCCTCAGCCCCTCCTGCGCCCAGCTCACCCTGGACTGCCTCAAGGCGGCCAAGGAGAAGGGGATGACCGTCAGCTTCGACGGCAACTTCCGCTCCGCCCTGTGGAGCTGGGAGGAGGCCCGGGACTTCTGCACCCAGTGCCTGCCCTATGTGGATGTGCTGCTGGGCATCGAGCCCTACCACCTGTGGCGGGACGACAACGACCACAGCCAGGGGGACTGGAAGGACGGGGTGCCCCTCCATCCCACCTACGAGCAGCAGGACATGATCTTCCAGGCCTTTGTGGAGCGCTACCCCAACCTCAAGTGCATCGCCCGCCACGTGCGCTACGCCCACAGCGGCAGCGAGAACAGCCTGAAAGCCTTCATGTGGCTGGACGGCCACACCTTCGAGAGCCGTCTGTTCACCTTCACCATTCTGGACCGGGTCGGCGGCGGCGACGCCTTTGCCAGCGGTCTCATCTACGCCATGGTCCACCACTACTCTCCCATGGACACCCTGAACTTCGCCGTGGCCAGCAGCGCCATCAAGCACACCATCCACGGCGACGGCAACATCACCGACGATGTGGACACCATCCGCAACCTGATGAACATGAACTACGATATCCGCCGCTGACCGCACCAAACAATCAAACATACAGCAAGTGCCGGAGACCAACCCCGTGGTCTCCGGCCCTGTCTTTTTTGATCTCTCAGCGGCGGTCCATGCCGCAGGAGAAGGCCTGTTCAATGAGGCGGCGGTCCTGAGTCACCGTCTCGTAGTACCGGTAGCCGCCAGCAAAGTTGAAGCAGTCATAGCCGTGGGCGTTCAAGATCCGGCAGGCCAGGTAGCTGCGCAGGCCGCTCTGGCACATCACATACACCGGCTTGCCCGGGGCGATCTCCCCCAGCCGGTCCCGCAGAGCATCCACCGGGATGTTGACAAAGCCGGGGATGTGCCCCTGAGCATACTCCTCCGGGGTGCGCACGTCCAGCAGGGTCACGCTGCCGTCCCGGGGAAGAGCGGCCAGCTCCTCCAGGCCATACTGCTTCACCAGCCCCTGCATCAGATTTTCGATCATAAAGCCCGCCATGTTCACCGGGTCCTTGGCGGAAGAGTAGGGGGGCGCATAGGCCAGGTCCAGCTCCTTGAGCTCCACCCCGCTCAGCCCGGCCCGCAGGGAGGTAGCCAGCACGTCGATGCGCTTGTCTACCCCCTCATAGCCCACGATCTGGGCACCCAGCAGGCGGCCGGTCCCCCGCTCAAAGACCACCTTCATGGTCATCACCTTGCCTCCGGGGTAGTAGCCGGCGTGGCTCATGGGGGAGAGGATCACCTTGTCCGCATCGATTCCTGCCTGCTTGGCGGCATTCTCGTTCAGGCCGGTGGCGGCGGCGGTCAGATCAAAGACCTGGATGACGCTGCTGCCCTGGGAGCCGTGGTACCGGCTGTCCCCGCCGCAGATGTTGTCGGCGGCGATGCGGCCCTGTTTGTTGGCGGGACCGGCCAGGGCGATGACCGCCCCCTGCCCGGTGACAAAGTGCTTCACCTGCACCGCGTCGCCTACGGCGTAGATGTCGGGCGCCGAGGTCTCCATCCGGTCGTTGACCAGGATGCTGCCCTTGACTCCCAGCTCCAGCCCCACCTCCCGGGCCAGGTGGGAGTCGGGGGTCACCCCGATGGCCAGCACCACCATGTCGGCGTGGAGGGGAGCAGCGTCTTCCAGCAGCACGTCCACGCCGCCGTCCCGCTCCGCAAAGCCCTCCACCAGATGGCCCAGGGCCAGCTTCACTCCGTGGCGGCGCACCTCAGCGTGGAGCAGGGCAGCCATGTCCGGGTCAAAGGGGTTCATCAGCTGCTTGGGCTTCTGGACGATGGTCACCTCCAGCCCCAGCCGCCGCAGGTTCTCCGCCAGCTCCAGACCGATAAAGCCGCCGCCGGCCAGCACCGCCGACTTGGGATGCTTCTCGTCAATATAGTTCTTAATGCGGAAGGTGTCCTCCACGGTGCGCAGGGTGAACAGCCGCTCCATGTCCATGCCGGGCAGGGGAGGCTGGGTGGGCCGGGCGCCGGGGGAGAGGAGGAGCTTGTCGTAGGACGCCTCAAATTCCTCCCCGGTGTCCAGATTCCGCACCGAGACCGTCTTCTCCTGGGGGTGGATGGCGGTCACCTCATGATGTACCCGCATGTCCACCCGGAACCGCTCCCAGAAGCTCTCCGGGGTCTGGAGGGTCAGCTCCTCCCCGTCCTCGATCACCCCGCCGATGTAGTAGGGCAGGCCGCAGTTGGCGTAGGACACGTACCCGGAGCGCTCAAAGACCACGATCTCCGCCTGCTCATCCAGCCGCCGGATGCGGGCCGCCGCGGTGGCGCCGCCCGCCACACCGCCCACAATGATAACCTTCATCTTCCGTCATCCTTTCCTCCATGGTTTGATTTGAGACCATTGTACCGGATGCTGCCGGACCCTTCTGTGACTTCATTACATTCTTCCACCCGGTTTCAACCGGCTGCGTGCCTTCCGGTTTCCATACAGCCGGCCGCCCGGGGCGCAAAAAAGGAGATCCTCATGTTCCCACAAAGAAACATGAGGATCTTCTGATGGAAGGAGAAGAATTATGCCTTATTCTTTTTCAGCTGCTTGCGGATGGTCATCGCCACGGAGAGCACCGCCACGATCAGGAAAATCAGAGAGATGGGGCGGGTGACAAAGATGGACCAGTCGCCGCCGGTCTGCATCAGAGCCTGACGCAGGTTTTCCTCGGTCATGGAGCCCAAGATGAAGCCGATGATCATGGGAGTCGCAGGCACCTTGAGCACCTTAAACAGCAGGCCGATCAGGCCAAAGACAGCCACGTACCACACGTCAAAGATGCTGAAGTTGGAGCAGTAAGCGCCAATCACGCAGCAAACCATGACGATGGGCAGCAGGATGTACTTGGGGATGTCCAGCATCTTGACAAAGAAGCGCAGGCCGGCACGCTCGCAGATGATCATAAACACGTTGGCAACCAGCAGCGCAATAAAGATGCCATAGATATACTCGCCGCTCTTCTGGAACACCAGAGGACCGGGAGAGATGCCGTGGATGGTCAGGCCGCCCAGGAACACGGCGGTGGCCACGTTGCCGGGGATGCCCATGGTGATCAGGGGGATCAGAGAGCCGCCGATCACGGCGTTATTGGCCGTCTCGGAAGCAATGACGCCGTCTACGATACCGGTACCAAACTTTTCCGGGTACTTGGAGGTCTCCTTGGCGGCGGTGTAGGACAGCAGGCTGGCAGTGGAACCGCCGATGCCGGGCAGAATGCCGATGCCCAGGCCCACCAGAGCGGACTGGATGATGTTGCGCCAGTGAGACAGGTATTCCTTCACGCCGATGCCATAGCCCCGCATGCTGTACTTATACTTGGTCCCGGTCCCCAGGATGTGCTTGCGGCCGAAGCCAGACATGATGATGTCGGTGACGGCGTACAGGCCGATGAGGATGACCACGGAATCAAAGCCGCCGTACAGCTTAGACTGACCGAAGGTGAAGCGGATGGCGCCGTCCACGGGGGCAATGCCCACCATGGACAAGGTGATGCCGAACAGGCCGGCCAGAATGCCGTTGATCAGGGAATTGCCCGACAGGCTGGAGATGATGGTCAGGGCAAAGACCGCGATGGAGAAATACTCCGCGGAGGTAAAGGCCAGGGTAACCTTGGCCAGATAGGGGGAAATAAACATCAGGGCGAAGATGCTGATGAGGCCGCCTACAAAGGAGGTCAGGATGCCCACGCCCAGAGCCTCGCCCGCCTTGCCTTTGTCCGCCATGGGGCCGCCGTCAAATACGGTGGCGATGGAGGAGGCAGTGCCGGGGATCTTCAGCAGGATGGCGGAAATCAGGCCGCCGGAAATGCCGCCCAGGTACAGGCCGATCAGCAGAGAGATGCCGTTCATGGGCTCCATACCGAAGGACATGGGCAAAAACAGGATCATGGCCATGGTGGAGGACAGGCCGGGCACGGCGCCGAAAATGATGCCGATGACCACGCCGAAGAAGATGAGTCCCAAACATACCGGGTTCAGGAGTACCATTTGGATTGCTTCATTTACCATATCTTACCCGCACCTCCTTAAAATCCAAACAGGCCCTTGGGCAGGGGGGTGTTGATGACGTATACGAACAGCGTGTAGATAATCAGGGGAACTACGATGGACAGTCCGCCCAGCAAAGGCAGGCTCCGCTTTTCCTTGGGGGTAAGGACCAGCATCTCCAGAAACAGAAAGACGATGGTATCCAGAATAAAGCCCACCGGCTGGAACGCCAGCACATAGACGCACAGCAGGAGGATGGTCTCCCAGCCGCCCTTCAGATCACTATCCGAGGCCTTTGCCTCCCCCTCTTTCTCCCGCAGCGCCATAACCAGACGAATGACGGCCACAACCATCATCGCCCCGGAAATTACCTTGGGGAAAAAGGCGGAGCCCACATCGTTTTTCATTACGAGAGGAATTGCGGAAGCCTCATAAAATACAAACGCGCCAAACGCCAGGAATAGAATCGACGTCAGGATATTTTTCTTTTTATCGGTCATATGCCATTCCCTTCCTTTTACAATGATCGGTCTTGGACATCAGCCCTGCCCGGTATTCCCAGATACCGGGCGGGCTGTGTCAACAGGCAGAGAATTACTCGGCGAACAGGCCCTTGAGCTCTTCCACCTCAGCCAGGTCCTGGCTCACAGTGTCCTCGCTGTTGCGGTAGTAGGGCTGGGCGTAGTAGGTGGCCAGGGTCTCGGCAAACTCGTCGCTGGAGGTGACCTTCTCGATGGCCGCGCTCAGCTTTTCCTCGATGGCAGGATCGGTGCCCTTGGGCAGACGCACCTCATACAGCTTGCTCTGGACCACGTCGTAGCCCTGCTCCTTCAGAGTGGGGAAGTCCACGCCGGGGACGCGCTCATCGGCGCACACACCCAGCACCACAAAGTCGCCGTTCTCAATGTAGTCGGCAATGTTCATGTAGTTTACCACCAGAATGTCGCACTGGTCAGCCATAAAGGCGGTCAGACGGTCGGCGGTGGAGGAACCCACGTCGATGCAGTTCATCTCGATGCCCATGGTCTGCTCCATCAGGGTAGCCACCGCGTGGGTCGCACCGTAGTAAGTGATGGAGTACTTCAGCTGGCCGGGATTGGCCTTGGCCCAGGCGATCATCTCCTCCAGATTGGAGAAGCGGGGATCGTCCGCCTTGGCGATCAGAGTGTAGGTGTCGTCCCGGGCTACGGTGGCCACCACGTCAAAATCGTCATAGAAGGAGAACTCATTGCTGCCGGCAGCCTCCTGGGTCAGCATGGTGCCGGTGTGGTGGAACAGTGCGGTGTAGCCGTCGTTCTTGGCGGTCATGACGCTGGAGGAGGCGACCACGCCGGCGCCGCCCTCGGTGTTGACCACCACTACGTTGACGCCCAGTTCCTCGCCCAGCAGCTTGGACAGCTGGCGGCAATAGGTATCGGTGTCGCCGCCGGCGGCGTAGGGCAGCACCATGGTAATGGTCTCCTTGGGCCAATCGGTGTCAGAGGCGCCGGAGCCGCTGGTATTGGAATTGCCCCCGGAGCTGCTGCTGCAGCCGGCGGTGAGCAGGAGGGTCAGAGACATAGCAAGCGCGATGGAGCGGGAAAACAGTTTCTTCATAAGTATCTTCCTTTCCAAAATCATGCGTTGTGAGGAAATCGTTCGGCTTATACGAGGTAAAACTCAGGGGTGATAGATGTCGTCGATGATCTCAAAGCCCTTCTCATTGAGGGACTTCTCCACCCAGGCCCGGTTGGCGGTGCCGTCCTTGGCGGCAGCCAGCTTCTTCTCATCGGCGGCCTGGAACTTCTTGGCGTCCTCCAGCACCACGGCGGCGTCCTTGCGGGGGATGCAGATGATGCCGTCGGGGTCGGCCAGGATGATGTCGCCGGGGTTCACGCTGATGCCACCGCAGGAGATGGGCACATTGATCTCACCAGGGCCCTCCTTGTAGGGGCCGCCGGGGGTGGTGCCGGTGCAGTAGACGGGGAAGTCCCAGTTGCCGATCTCGTCGATGTCGCGGATGGGGCCGTCCAGGATGATGCCGGCCACCTTCTTGGTGTAGCGCAGGTAGGCCATCATGACCTCGCCCATCAGCGCCCGGGTGTCGTCCTCCTCATTGGATACCACCAGCACATCGCCCTCATGGCAGAAGTTCAGGGCAGCGTGGAGGGTCAGGTTGTCGCCGGCACGGCACTTCACCGTGTAGGCGGGACCCACCATCATCTGGTCCTTGGGCTTGCTCACCAGACGGATGCGGGGGTTCATGGCGCAGCTGCGGCCCATCACGTCGGCGGTGTTGGAAGCCGGGATGGTCTTGAACTGGGCCATGATCTCGGGATCAGGCATCTCACGTTTCAGGTAAATTCTCTTTCCTACGGACATATTCTTCTCCTCCTTAAATCAATTGCTTGGTTTCTTACTCTTTCTTTACACGAATCGCTTCAATAATTTCCTGGTAGCCGGCAGGCTTTTTATCCACATAGGCCTTGGCAAACTCATAAGGCTCCAGGGCCTCCAGGCGGTGCTTGGTGGCCGTGGTCATCTCCGCAGACAGGCCGGCCTCCTCCAGCAGGGCGATGGAGCCCTTCATCTCCGCGGCCCGGCGGGTGCAGTGCAGGGCGGAGCCGGTAACCAAGCGGTCCAGATGGCTGGTGAAGGGGATATTGTCCATGGACTTGCCCACAGAGGCCACCACCTCATCGGTCACGCCGTAGGCGTCGGCGGCCTGGAGCATCTCGATCATCAGCGTGGCAATGCCCTTCATGAAGATGCTGCGTACCAGCTTGATGGCGGAGGCGGCGCCGGCGGTCTCACCGGCCAGGGTGATCTTCATGCCGTAGGGGGTCATGACCTGCTGGAACTTCTCCGCTCCGTTTCCGCTGGCGGTGATGGGCACCTTATGGTCCATGGTCCTAATCTTTATTGCCATCGGATGCAAAACGGCAGAGGCCATGTGGCAGCAACGTACACGGTAAGCTGATGCTGCGCCTGACGGTCTCGATGGTATTTTTGGCTGCAATTTTTCCTGCCATTCTTCATTTTTATAGCCAACCGCTTAATTGTTTGGTATGTTGCCGCTTCCACACGGAGCGCGCAGCATACCAAATTTTTATGCACCGGCAGTCCACAGGGCCGGCGCAGTCAGACATCAGGCGGTCGATATTTCGCGGTCCCGGCAAACGGGGCTGCCAACGGCTGCAAAGAAGCCGCGGCCTAATCCGCAAGGAAAAGCAGTTGTACAACATGCATTTGTGATGTATAATTAATCTCAAATTCCGTCATGCCGGATCGGAGGCGGCACATCGCCGTGGGGCCGGTGCGGCACAATGGCGGTCTTTTCATTGGAAAAGAGAAAGGAGTCGGAGTACACATGAATCGAATCAAAAGGCTTCTGACCACCGCGCTGGCCGTTGGGGCTCTAACGCTGGCGGCCACCATCAGCGCCTCGGCCTGCACCACCCTCTATGTGGGCGGAAACCTGACTGAGGAGGGCACCCCCTTTGTGGCCCGCACGGAGGACTACGGGGCGGACATGAATAAACTGTGGATGATTTCGGAGGCCGGCAAGTGGAAGGAGGGGGACACCTACACCAGCTGCTCCGCCTACGGCGCTCTGGAGTGGACCTTCACCCACGACAGCTACCGTTTCACCAACTTCACCAACGACGTCTACTATGACACCTGCCCGGAGTGCGGAGAGAAGGTCACCACCGCGGACCCGGAGGACTTCCACTACTCCTACACCGAGTTCGGTACCAACGAGAAGGGCGTGTCCGTGTCCGCCACCGAGACCATCTCGGGCAATGAGTCGGTGCTGGCGGTGGACCCCATGGTGAAAACCGGCGAGAAGGGCGGCGGCATCGAGGAGACCGATATCCCCACCATCATCCTGGCTGAGGCCGACTCGGCCCGGGACGGCGTGGAGCTGCTGTGCCAGATCTACGACACCTACGGCGCCTATTTTGCCTCCGGTCTGTTCATCTGCGACCAGAATGAGACCTGGTACATCGAAAACTGCACCGGCACCCAGTATCTGGCCGTCAAGCTCAACGACGACATGCTGTTTATTGAGCCCAACATCTCCATCCTGGGCGAGATCGACCTGGACGATACGGACAACGTCATCGCCTCCGACCGCCTCGTCGAGGTGGCCAAGCAGGCCGGCACCTTCGTGGGCGACGAGGCCAAGAACATCATCGACTACAAGGCCTCCTACGCCACCAACAGCTCCGGCAACGCCCGGATGCCCGACGGTCTGAAGTTCCTGAACCCGGAGAAGTACGGCGATGTGGACTCCGACTACCTCAATGAGAACAACGACGTCTTCACCATCTCCAACGTGAAGGACGGCGAAACCGTTTCCCTGTACACCAACATCCAGGCCGACCGGGTGCTGGATAAGAACGACGTGTTCAACTTCTATAAGCTCAGCTCTGTGGGCAAGGAGAGCAACCAGGAGATCGAGATCTTCCAGCTCTTCCAGGATCAGCCTCTGGAGACCGGCACGGTAGGCTGGGTCGGCGTGGGCAACATGTCCTACAACGTGTTCGTGCCCTACTACCCCCTGCTGCTCACCGACCAGTATGAGGGCTACCAGGTGTCCACCCCCGTGGTGACCAAGACCTCCGAGAAGCCCGACGGCTTCTGCACCTGGACCACCCGCGGCGGCGGCCAGTATGTGGTCTACCCGGAAAACTGGAGAGATTCCTACTACTTCACCTTTGAGGGCCTGGGCGGCTACATCAAGTACGCCGAGCAGATCACCGGCCAGCCCATCAGCGACGCCGACAAGCAGTATGTCCGGGATCAGCTGGATGACCTCCAGCAGCAGTTCAACGCGGAATTTGCCGCCATGGATCCCCAGGACACCACCGAAGTGGGCATGGATATGGCTCAGCGGGCCCATGAGAAGGGCCTGGAGATGATCGACTACCTGCTCTCCAAGGCCCCCAAGATGTCCTTCCAGGACGTGGCCTCCGGCAGCTGGTACTATCAGGCGGTTAACTACGTGTATGCCAGAGGCATCATGTCCGGCATCACCCAGGACACCTTCGCCCCCAACGCCACCCTGACCCGGGCCATGGTGGCTCAGATGCTGTACAGCCTGGAGGGCAAGCCGGAGACCGGCGCCCCTGCCTTCACCGATGTGGCCGATGACGCCTGGTATGCCAAGGCGGCAGCCTGGGCCAACGAGCACGGCATCATCAACGGCGTGGGCAATCAGTCCTTTGCCCCGGACAGCCCCCTGACCCGGGAGCAGCTGGCGCTGATTTTGAAGAACTACGCCGCCCTGAAGGGGTACACCGCCCCGGATCAGGGCATTGACCTGAAGAGCTATGCCGACTACGCCAGCATCTCCTCCTGGGCGCTGGACGGCATGGACTGGGCGGTGAACGCCGGCCTCATCTCCGGCAAGAGCGCGGGCACCCTGGCCCCCACCGACCACACCACCCGGGCTGAGGTAGCCACCATCATGATGCAGTTTATGGAGAAACTGTGAGCTTCGTTTTTTTAACCTGACCCATTGCAGCGCACAAAAGCGGACGGCGAGAACTGGTTCTCGCCGTCCGCTTTTCTCTTCTGCGGCCCAAGGAACGTTATCAAATTGTGCTCTTACGTGGTCAGCACAGGCCGGGGACGCCTCGTGCCCATCACAGCTGCGGAAAGCACTTCTTATCCATGGAACACATAGTTGTCCAGACGGTCAAACGCCTCCTGGATGCGGGAGAGGGGGGAGGCCAGGTTCATGCGGATGTGGCAGGGGCCATTGAAGGCCCGGCCGTCCTGCCAGCCCACGCCCACGTCCCACCCGGCCTTTATCACCTCGTCCAGGGTCCGGTCGGTACGCTTGCAGTAGTCCGTCAGGTCCAGGAACAGCATATAGGTGCCCTGGGGCATGGCAGCAAACACGCCCTGGTAGTGGTCCCGGATGTGTTCATAGGCATACTTGCAGTTGCCCTCCAGCACCTGGAGCAGCTCCTCCGTCCACGCCTGTCCCTCGTGGGAATAGGCCCCGATCAGGGCGTGCATGGAGAGGACATTCATCTCGTTATAGTGGGTGGCGTCGCCCCAGGCTGTCACCCGATCCCGGAGATAATCGTTGTAAATGATGTGGTAGCTGCCGATGAGGCCCGCCAGATTGAAGGTTTTGGACGGGGCGTAGACGGCCACGGTGTGCTCTCTTGCCCAGGGGCTCACCATCAGAGTGGGGATGTGCTGGCTGCCGGTGTAGGTGATGTCCGCCCAGATCTCATCCGAGATCACCAGGCACTGGTTGGCCTCATACACCTCCATGGCCTTCTCCAGCTCCCAGCGCTCCCAGACCCGGCCTGTGGGGTTGTGGGGGGAACAGAAGATGGCCAGGTGGATGTGGTACTTCTTCAGCTTCCGGTCCATGTCCTCATAGTCCATACGCCACACGCCGTGCTCATCCCGCTTCAGCGGACTGTACACGGATTTCCGTCCCAGTCCCTCCACATCGGCGCGAAAGCCCACATAGGTTGGGCTGTGGAGCAGGATCTTGTCTCCGGGGGCGGAGAGGGTCTGAACGGCACTGGTCACACAGCCGTGGACCCCGTTCTCGTAGCCGATGTACTCCCGTTTCAGTCCGGCAAAGCCGTTGCGCTTGGTCTGCCAGTGGATGATGCTCTGGTAGTACTCGTCCCGAGGCAGAAAATAACCATAGAGGGGGTGCTTGGTCCGCTCCATCACAGCGGCGGGAATGGCCGGACAGGTGGCAAAGTTCATGTCCGCCACCCACATGGGAATGGAATCAAACCCCTCCTTGGGGGCGGCGGGCTCGTTGCCCCACACTTTGTGGCCGATGCCGTCCACGGCGATGGAATCCATGCCATGGCGGTCAATGATAGATGTAAAATCGTACTTCATGGTCGCCTGCCTTCTTTCTGAGAAAAATATCAGGTCATCCTGCTGCCCACAGGGAAAAAGAAAAGCCTTGAAATCGTTGATTTCAAGGCTTTTTATGGTTGCGGGGGGCGGACTTGAACCACCGACCTCCGGGTTATGAGGAGTTTAATATCCGTTATTTTTTGTTGCAAACAGTCTTATCATCCCTTATCAGCTCGAAAAATACACTTGTACCTAACCCTATGGTCCCTTATTGTCAGATGCCCTTACACAACGTAGTGCGCTAAATGTGCGCCTTGTCCTATACCACTGAATTATATTATAAATTATTCTCTTTCGGCTTGACCCACCCGGTACGAAATAACCGTCTCATCAGGAAAAGCAATATCCAAATCTTTTGTGAGAATCCACGCATCTCCAAGAACAGCTAGTTGGTTATCTTCATCAAAGGATACTTTGCCAAATAGTTGTACTGTATCTACACTACTTATACTATTTAAGCAAAATTTGAGCATATTATTGTAATTATGAAAGCGAACTACGATCGGATATACCTGATCCGACCCGTATATTTCTGTGTACAAAGTTTCAGAATCTGATTGTCCATAGGTATACGCATTTGTAATCCGAATAAAATCACCATCCAGTTTGTCAGATATAGATTGTTTCGAAAATTCCTCCACTGTATAGTCTGGTACTCGTTCTATTTGTTCGGCCGAAAAAAATGAAGTGTATGGAGGAAGGTTTCGTTGCGGATCTAAAAATTTTTCATATATTGCCTTGGCCGCAATAAGAATGACCAGCAAGATAATGAGTACCTGACCAATGTAGTATAATATACCATGCTTTGATTTTTCACCGTTCAATTCTTGCCCCTCCATATCACGTTAAAGTTACTTCCCTACCGTGTTTCTCTGTTAATATCCGGCTCTTTTTAGTGCAGCTGCAAAGTCCCAGGCATCTCCAAAAGATTCTGCAAACTGTCGGTTTTCTGCTGACTGATTGGGATCTTGGGCTGCATAGTCAAATGCATCTCCAATACCATCAATAATTTGATCATCAATGGGGGCATTCGGATCATTCTTGGACTGAATGTAATCTTCTATTGATTGATTCGAATTTATAGACTCAGAATCGCCAGAATCCCAACTAGTATCATTTTCTGTGGCACTAGAACCCATGTAAACACTTTGGTTCATAATATATGAACCAGGTTCCTCTTCAGTTAAGTAGCAAAGGATCTTGAAGCCAGACTCTCCGTCGACTTGGGGCGCTTCTTGTGCTGTAACCAATTCATCGTGGTCTATAAAATATACGGTGTTATCATAGTTCGTGTAAATAGCATTGCGTTCGTCGGAAAAATCGTATGGCGTAATGGCTTCAACAATAATCCACTGATTTAAATAATCTGAAACAGTTTCTTCTGATGTTTCATATGTTAAAACAAGGGTTAATTCATCAACTGTTTGTAGCTGGTTAAGTTCTGCTACTGTAAAAAGCCTAGGATCCAAATTTAAATTTGTTTTATTAAATTTTGTCTCTACAGTAGTAGTTTCTTCCGTATTTCCTCCTTGGGCAGTTTGAATAATATCAGAGAATTGTGATTCATCTATATTTCTAGGTCCCGGCGTAGTATCTGCCTGACCACAAGAAACAAGAAGACTGTATAGTGCGATCAACGCAAACAGATTTAGTATCTTTTTCATATCGCTTGACCCTCACTTATTATTTTAAAGCGTAGCTACTATAACGGCCACTTCATTTGTTTGCGACAAAAGCATGATACTAATACCAACCGATCCTTTCATCAATATGTAGCCACCATTATTTCCTGGAATCAGTGAGACCAAAGAAAAACCATTTTGCAGAAGATAATCAGAATACTTCAATAATTTTGCTTTTCCGTATTCATCAAGCTCATATTCATAAATATAAGTTGTGGCATTGGCATTGCCTTCGCCATACCGTTTCAGCGGTGTACCTACCACGCTGGTGTATGTCAGATAATTAGTACCAGGGTAATATTCTTTGATTGTGCCCATGTTTCCGGTATTGCTTCCAGGAGAAATAGCATCTCTCAAGGTGCAATAAACTGTACACATGGCAGCTCTGGTAACGCCGGTATTACCTGCAAAATCACCCTGCTCATTGATTCCGCTGATGAGCTTCATTGCATATACAATAGATACTGCATCTCTATATTTGGAAGGGATACTCTCCCAATCTCCTATACGATGCTGGGCATTCTGAATTTGCTGTTGATTGGGCATAGAAATTCCTTTGTAGCGCAACAATTCGACCATAACAAGCGACATATCATATCGTGTTGCTGTTGCATTTGGAATAGCTGTTATATCTGTCCCATCCAGTAATCCCCGCTCCTGCAAAACGGACATATATGGCATGTACCACGGAGTGGTATTTGTCATAACCACATTATCTGCAAAAAAACCTTGTGCCAGGATAGTGACAAATTGGGCATTTGTTAGTGTTGTATTTGGTGAGAAAATACCAGTATATTGACTTGGATCTCCTGATATTCCACTGACCACTCCATCCGAATAAGCCTGTTCCACATAGTCATACGCCCAAAAAGAGGCTGGCACATCCACAAAATGTGCCCGGTTGGTAATTGCATAAGCCGGAGTAAACAATCCTCCGCTTAACACTGCCGCAAGCAAAATGGGCCATATTCTTTTCATATTCTATTCTCCTCCTCAAATTATTTATATATGAATTGAAAATAACCACTTTTTTAAGTCTATATTAACTTAAAAGAGGTAATCTTGGCAAGAGCATTTGTGTACTCTTTCTTTACATATTTCTAAAGAAAGAGGTGCTGAGATATTACAGTTGGAGAAGCAGTACGGCAGAGAATCTTGGATTTATGCCAGGAACGGAATATATCCATCAATGCTCTGTCTAATCGCAGCGGCGTTACACAATCTACCGTAAATAACATTGTCAGCGGCCGTAATAACAGCACTACAGTGGCTACGATCAAGAAGCTTTGTGATGGGTTGGATATTACGATTCTGGATTTTTTTGATTCAGATTTATTTCTCAACCTGGAACAGGAGGTCAAATAATTTTCTGAACATCTTTCCACCTAAGAAATATAATATAAAGCTTAAAAAGCTAGGGGGCGCTCTGAATTGAGCGCCCCCTAAAAATTTCATGCTATATTATTTACTTTGCCACATTTTCACAAAAGTTCATCATAATTTGAGCTACTTCAGCGCGTGTAGCGGTTCCAGTCGGACACAGCATGTTACCATCGCGGCCAGACAGCAACCCAGCGCCTACTGCCCATGTCATACCTTCCTGAGCCCAAACAGAGGTGGAAGAACCATCTGCAAATTGACTGAGATTTCCTGCAGCGCTTGTGCCGTATCCCTTGGTCTTAGCATAGTTATACAGAATCAAAGCCAGCTGCTCTCTGGTAAGCGGATCATTCGGCCCAAAGTTCCCATTGTCGTAGCCCGTGATAATTCCTTTGGACTGTGCCCATGCAGCGGCCTTAGCAAACCATGCATTCACAGGTACATCGTTAAAATAGCCCGTTGCCGACACATTGGGCTTGCCTTCCAGCGCGTAAAGCATTTGGGCAATCATACCCCTGCTGAGGGTAGTATTGGGTTCAAAGGTGTATGTACCTGTGCCAGACATGATGCCGTTCTCAACTACGTACTTTACCGCATCGTAGTACCAAGCCGCCGGATCAATGTCTAAGAAGATACCACTACCGCTAGGATTACTAGAATTCTGATCATCCTTTATAGATGTTTCAAACGTCCCATCGTTATCCGTATCGATATACGCCTCCAAACTGCCAAAGTTTTCTTTAATAAGTATGTCATCATAATTAGTATCCAAATTTAGCTCAACAGTTTCCTGATCATCAGATGCATAAATTGTAATATTGTTCAGGTTGTCGCCAGAAATACTAACGCCGTCCGGTACCCACCCGGCCGCAATATTTGTTGAATTATTACCAGTTATAGACACTTCATACCATGGCAAAGTATGATATCCATCGTCTGCTACCAGCTGCAGTGTATAATCAGCATCCATATCTCCCTTCAGTTGGATACCGCCATCTGGAGAAAATTCAACGCTACCTGTTGCATCACTGATTGCCGCCATATAATAGTTATCATATTTGATATCATAGCAGATTGGATCCTGAGTATTGATTGTGTACGGACTGTCAGAATCATGAAGCGCAAGGGTAGCTGCCTGAGATATACTGTCGGCTCCGCCAGTAGGAACTGCTGCATCAAAAATAATATTTGGTTGATCTTCAAAAGTGGACTCAATAATCTCTCCATTTTCCACTGTACAAGAGTTGTTCCCAACGTGTACTTCGAAAGTAGCGCCTGCCATTATCCCAAGTAGAGTATTCCATATTGACTCACCAGATACTTTAGAACTAGTATCTCCTGAAGCAAAATCCACTGCATTTATAGCTTCTACATCATCTGTTATTAAACAAAAAACGCCATCGCTGAATGGGAAAAATGGTTGCTCATAGATGCTAGCGATATCCCAACCAGGAATGCACCAAGAATCATCGTCAAAGTAAATGCAATAATCATCAAATGTATCCGAATAAGGATATGAACAGTCGTAAATAAGCGCTCTTTTTGTATATGGTTTTTCGATTCCATTTGCTTTAATAGACCACACATTTCCTTCTTCATATCCGTAAATAACTGTAGCATGCTTCTTTGTGGTGAGAAGTCCCTCTTTCCATTCCATTAACAACAACCCGTATTCACCTGTTTCATCTGCCTTTCTAGCAACCCGTTCCAGTTCTTTGATCTGTTCTGCCTGACTTAAATTCATAAATTTATGCTGTTCATCAACGATTCCAGGCAATCTTTGCTGTTGCTGATAATAATTAATGGCAGATGCAATATCTTCATCTTTAAAAGGATAGTCCACCCTATATAGGTTCGGATAGCCCGTGCTTATTTCCTCAGCACTTCTAATTCCACGAGAGGCCAAACAAACCCATACAGACATTCCATAACAAGAACCTATCCAGTCAATGTTCTTACTATTTTGTCCATTGATATTATAGGTTGAATCCAACAAACTAGTCGAGATTTTTTTCTTTTCAGAATTACTTAATTTAGAGACTAGGCGATTATAATCGGTAGATGTAATGTAGTACCCACTTGATACATCTTCTATCCCGAATGCACCATAGGAATTATTAAACTTCCACACATTAGGGGTATCAAAAGCCAGATTAATTGAAGGAATCATTAATCTCCATTGGCCTTCGTAGCAGCCAATTGAACTATTTGTATTTTTAAACGTGATAACTCCATAGTCAAGCAGTACATCGTATTCCTTATTCGACTCCCAATTTACCTGTGCAACATCAATTGTCAGTGTAGAACCATCAATCTTAATTAAAGATATATCAGACAACTGATAAACTGTAGTTAAATTATCAGAAACATCTTTAGTAACAATACGAAATTCTCCACCATTCCCTGAAGTATCTACGCTGGCTATTTCATGGTCAAAAGTAATAGAAATATTCTTTGTTTGTGCCTGTATAAATTCATCGGGAGTTTTCGATACGACTTTAACTTCTGGGTCACTACTCCATTGTTTTAGACGATATCCATTCCACGTTCCAGCGGCTGCATCATAGGCATCACTATCAGTCCAGCCACCCGTCCCGACAATATAATAAATGGTAAAAGAATCAGAGTTACAAAAAACGTTTTCTCCAAAGATCTCAGGAGCATTACCATAGAAAAAAGCGGCATCCAGATTGGGCGTATCGGGCCATGTGGTAGAGTAAAGAGCATAATTTCCCACAGAGCGAACAGATTCCGGAATATACACAGAGTTATTCAGGAATGTCGTCCCATAGAGGGCTTCGTCATCCAACACTTCCAAATTTTCGGGTAAGGAACTTAAATATTTAATGCCGGTATGCTTTCCAAGTCGTGTAATAGAATCTGGCAGTTCAACTTTTGTCGCATTAATTGTATCAAATTCTGTACTGAACGCATAGTTTCCAATGGATGTCACGCCATCTGCTACGATAACCGTTAACTCTTCTCCAATTGAATTATTTCCTCTGGTAAAACGACAATAAGGGTACCATGGAGCGCTGTTGTACTCTGTTCCACTGATGCTATAAGTAGAGATATAGTCCTGCATAGGACCATTCCCTGAGATTGTTAATGTATTACTATCTGGATCTATCTTCCATGAAACATTACTTCCATCGCCCTCTGCACCACAGACTCCGGCTAGTGCGTAAATAATAACATCGCGACTATCACTTGCAATAATTTCATCTTCCATCGTTATTTTAGCCGTAATATTTATTACACCAGGTGCATTGGCTGTAATTGTGTTTCCTGACATACTAAGATATTCATCAGAATATTCCCATGTCACATCTGCTTCCGTGCTTCCTACTGGAAGATTTGCTAGCTCTAACTCCAAGGATTCTCCAACTTTTAAGAAAATCTCTCCCGCAGGCAAAATTGAAAAATTATTTCCTATATCAGTATTTTCAGAGGAGGAATTTGCTAGATTAGCCGCAAAGATGGTATTAGGCAATAAGCCTAATACTATACTTAACGTTAGCAGCAGGCCAAGAAATCGCTTTGTTGCTTTCATTTTCTTCTCTCCCTTTTACACAAATTCGTTATAAAGCCGGTAAAAAACAGATTTTTACAAGCCTTACAAACTTATCCTTAGAATACCATATATGTAGAATATTTTCCACAATAAATTTGGATAATGCCAGCTTGTTTTTGTTGCTCTTTTACTTTCGCAAAATGGCACTCTAACCATTAGATATTATCCTTCTGGATATACCCTGGGGCTACCAGGAAAAAGACTATTCAGGAGGACAAAACCATGAAAGAGAACAAAAAAGAAGCGACCTTTACCTGCGGCGGCTGTCTGGAAGAGTTTCCGCTGGAGCAGCTGCACGAATTCGACGGCAGAAACCTTTGCTCAGAGTGCTTTGAAGATGAGACTATCGTTTGCTCTGTATGTGGAGAACGGATCTGGAGCTATGACAATGCCGGAACAGAAGATACGCCTCTGTGTCAGCGGTGCTATGACAATTACTACACCAGTTGTGACCGCTGTGGTACGCTCATTCGACTGGAGGAAGCTTGTTATGCTCCCGACGATGAAGAGGAAGAGTATCCCATGTGCCAGAGCTGTTACACCAGAATGGAGCGGGATAATGCCATCCAGGACTACTACTACAAACCCGCTCCAAACTTCTTCGGAACGGGTCCCCGGTTCTTTGGCGTAGAACTGGAGATCGATGAGGCAGGGGAGAGCGATCATAACGCCTGGGAACTGCTCAACATTGCCAATGAAGAAGGGGAGAAGAGGCTCTACTGCAAACACGACGGTTCCCTGAGCGACGGCTTTGAACTGGTGACTCATCCCATGACTCTGAGTTACCACATGGAGGAGATGCCTTGGCAGAAGATCCTGCATCGTGCAGTAAAAATGGGCTATACCAGCCATCAGGCTGGTACCTGTGGCCTTCACATTCATGTGAGTCGGAATGCCTTTGGTACTACGGAGGCAGAACAGGACGCAGCCATTGCCCGGGTACTGTATTTTTTCGAAAAGAATTGGGAGGAACTGCTGAAGTTCAGCCGTCGAACCCAGCGGCAGTTGGATCGTTGGGCTGCCCGATATGGCTATAAAGAACAGCCTCGGGACATTCTGGAGCACGCAAAAAAGGGCTGTCATGCCGGACGGTATACCTGCGTCAACCTCCAGAACCGCAGCACCATTGAGTTCCGTATTTTCCGTGGGACATTGAAATACAACACCTTCATCGCCACATTGCAGATGGTTGACCGCATCTGTGATGTGGCGATCTTTTTGTCCGACGAAGAGATCAAGGCCATGCCCTGGTCTACCTTTGTGGCCGGATGTCAGACTCCAGAGCTGGTCCAGTATCTGAAGGAGCGGCGGCTCTATGTGAACGACGTTGTTTCTGCGGAGGAGGAGATCTGAGATGTGCTGTTTGTTTGGACTGATTGACTATGGCCATAGCTTCACTGGACGCCAGAAACAGAAAATGCTCTCTGTATTGGCATCTGCCTGTGAGATCCGTGGAACAGACGCCACCGGTATTGCTTATAATATGGGTGGGACACTGCGGATTTACAAACGCCCGGTTCCGGCTCATCGTTTACGGTTTCGGATTCCAGATACCACCCAAGTCATTTTAGGCCATACCCGAATGACTACCCAAGGCAGTGCAAAGAGAAACTACAACAATCATCCGTTCTTAGGAGTGGCCGGAAAAGATGTATTTGCTCTGGCCCACAACGGTATGCTCTACAACGATATTACCCTTCGTCAAGGTTTGCACCTACCAAAAACAAAGATCCAGACCGATAGCTACATAGCGGTACAACTCATTGAACAAAAAAATGCTCTCAACTTTGACAGCCTGAAGTACATGGCAGAACAAGTTGAGGGCTCTTTTACATTTACGGTTCTGGATCGCAGAGATCGATTGTATATCGTCAAAGGGGACAATCCCCTTTGTCTCTTTCATTTTCCCTCCCTGGGTCTCTATCTCTATGCCTCCACGGAGGATATTCTACGACGAGCCATGTCCCAGATGGATCTGGATGCTTACAAGTCTTGTCGTATCACTCTGGACTGTGGAGACATTCTGAGAATTGATCGGGATGGCACATTGACTCGAAGTGAGTTTGAGAACTATCGGCTGTTTACATACTGGAAAGCCACCTTATGGGATACTCCCCGTCAGCGCCCCAGGGGAGGGTTACGCAGTTCTTTGGCATCGAAGAGCTATCTGGAGGAGATCAAATCCGTAGCCCCTGCATTTGGCTATGCTCCGGAGGAGATTGACCAATTGGCAGAGATGGGATTTTCCCCCGAAGAGTTAGAAGATTATCTTTACTGTGGGGAGCTATGAAAGAGAGGGTGCTATGACATCAATGTTAGGGTTCTTATTTTCCAGCGAGATCACATTTCCAGAGAGTTGGGCTGCGGAAAACCAGATAGGAAATGACCTGGATGAGGTGATGAAGCTGCAAGTTCAGGTCAAAACTTTATTGGGAGAGGAACAATCCGAGCTTTGGAAAACCTATCAGGAAAAGGCTCAACAGATGGAAAATCGGCAATGCCGTATGGAATTTGAGCGTGGATTTCTAACCGCTGCCAACCTGGCTCTGGAGATCTTCTGTCGCAATGCAGAAGGTGCAGAATAAGAGAAAACGCCACCCGTCAGATGCAGCACAACGCTGCTCTGATGGGTGGTCATTTCTTTTTGACGTATTTGTGGAAAAATACGACGGGTAAAATCCAGTGTTTTCAATGGTTTTCAAAGAAAACCTAATCTATGACGTATTTGTACAGCCAAATTGTCGTATTTTGGCTATGAAAAAGAGGTGAATAACATTGAACAAACCAACCGTAGCGTTAACCACTCAGCAGTATAAGGAGATTATCTCTACCATGAAGAAGGGGTTTTCTGGGAGCCGTCCCAATCAAGAAATTGCCACAGCTCTGATGCTGGAGGCCAATCTGGGGCTGCGGATTTCCGACATTTTAAATCTCCATCTCGCTGACATTGTCAAGGATGGGGATCGTTATCGTCTGGCAATCACAGAGCAGAAAACCGGGAAGGCCCGGGTGTTTACGGTTCCGTTGGCCCTTTATCAATTTATCCGCTGCTACTGCCTGGATCAAGGCATCTTGGAGAATCAGAGGATCTTCCCAATCAGTGAACGAACCGTTCAGCGGCATCTCAAAACGGTCTGTGACTACCTGGGTTACCAGGATATCAGCACCCACAGCTTCCGGAAGTACTATGCCACCGAGATCTATAAGAACAGCCATTATAACATCGCTCTGGTGCAGCAGCTCCTCCAGCACAGCAGTGCTGCCGTCACCCAACGGTACATTGGTATACAACCCCGTGAGATTGAGGAGGCCATTGAGGGACATTTGCAGTTAGATATATGATATATAAGGAGGAAGACCATGAGAATTTTATTGGTGGAGCCAGGCAAACGGCCCGTTTTGAAAGAGATTGATGGATCGTTAAAGTCAATGCAGGAGATCGTGGGCGGCACCATCCAGGCTCTTTATCCCTTTGAGGAGCCAGTGGCCCTGATCTGCAACGACGAGGGGAAGTTACTGGGTCTGCCGCTCAATCGGGCGCTTAGGGATGAGACAGGGCAGATCTATGACATTATAGCCGGTACATTCTTCTTGTGTGGGGCACCGGAAAATAGTGACTCATTTGCAGATATTACAAGTGAAGAGATGCGATTATTTCAAAAATTATTTGCATTTTAAAAAGTATTTATTATAGCGCTAAAACCAATTATTCTTCTATAAATAGCGCAGCATACAAATATAGTCCATTTTAGAACAAATATGGCGTGTGTTCTGCGTACTAGGTTCCATGTTCTATGTTCTGTGTTCCAGGTTAAACGCTTTATTTTTAGCTTTATTTTTATAAAATAGAAGAAAATTGTCTCCATCTAATTTTTATGTGGAGCGTGCCGAATAAATTTGAGTTCCGACCTGAATCCATCCGACCTAAACAGGTACGTCAACTAAGACGTACCTGTTTAGGTTGGAAATCAAATTTATTCGGAACGCGGAACAATGAACGTAATAGACTTCTAGTAGCAGATTTCAAGCAAATTAAGACCAGCAAACTGCACAATATAACTTTTTAGTGCCTTGTAATCATAGACAGCACCTTTTTGATGGCTTGACGTTCTTCTTTATTTAGGTGAAAAACATCATCCAGGCACGAAAAGAGATCCGGATCAATTTTAGCCCATCGACCAGCCATGGTTACATTTATAGTCTCTTGGTCACTGTTTTTACATAGCGGCAATCTAAATTCTTTACCATCCACTAGTATGCCATCTTTATTTTTCACCACCCCCAAAATGTAATATGCTGAACACCCAAAATATTTTGCTAATTTATTACAAATTACTATATTTACTGACTTCTGTTTCCCCAAAATAATATTTTTAATTGCTTGACCGCTTATGCCACAAATTTTTCCCAATTCTGTATAAGTTCTCCTATTATTATCGTTTTTACATAACTCCTCCACTCGCTTTCCATAGCTCTGAATTATCTCAGGAGAATATATTTTACAATCTTCTCGTAGATAATAATTCTCATCATCAGTCTTCAGTCCATCTTCGCCATATCCCTTTGGATGTGTGATATTTAAAAGATCTTTTTCAAACTGAGAGAGTTCATCCTTATTGCCTCGATTATCTTGCTCTATAGCATCGGCGTTTTCTGTCATGACATGCATTCTCCTTTTCTTGATTTTGATGGTCACTGAGGATCAAATTCAAGTGCGTATTTTCAAGTGTATCTATCCAAAAATATTTCATGATTTTGCCGCTGGTTATTTCCACATCTCTGTTCTATAATCCACCCATCAGCCGTGGTACCAAGGCAAAATATGAATGAGGAGTATTTTGCAATGAATCCAGTAGATGACACCTCCTTTTTAGAGGCAATAGATTATTTTTCAGAAGAAAACGCCCAAGCAAGAGAAATTCTGAAGAATGCGCATCAAACACAAAACGCAAAATTGCCACAGAATTATTATGCACCTTTCGCAGATTTAAGTGGTCTTCCCGTAAAAGACCATGCACTTCTTCAGAAATTCTTTGCATCTCAGGCAAATCAGTTAGAAAAGGCAAAAGAAAACATACAGGATACGCAATCAGAGGAGATAATTACCGGTTCTCACGTATCTTCTCCACCGCTATATGTCACCCCGATGTCTCTGTCTACAATTAAAGATATCTCCCGCATTTTAGGGAGAGCGCAACCAACAGACGAGTCTGCCTATGGTTTTATGACCACTGTCCTCGCACACTATCCGTTATTTTACTATGCTGGCTCATTTTATTGCCGTAAAAACTGTGTTTTTTGCCCCATTTCAGAGCAAGAGCTACGTGCTATGATTTTCCCCATTGTAGAACCAGCTCTCGCTTCAGGTAAAAATGCAAGACTAATCAGTAACATTATTGACCTTTTGAGGGACTGCCCCTATATAAAAGTGCATCAAACAACTGAAACTCCTGATCGAGTATTCTTTACCAATGGAGTGTATGATCTTTCCAGTCATAAATTACTCTCTCCTTGCCCGAAAGATTTTGTGACATCATATATTCCATTCGAGTATATTGCAAGTAATACGGCCTGTCCAGAGTTTGATCGCTTTTTATTGGGAATTTCTGGGGGCAATAGTGCAGTTATATCTTTGATCTGGGAAACAATTGGCTATTTAATCAGTAACGATATGTCTGCTAAGGTATTCTTCCTTTTACAAGGCGTCGGTGACAGCGGCAAAAGCGTTTTAGGAAATCTGATTAGCAGCTTGTTCAATGACGAATCTCTTGCTCATTTGGACATTTACCGGTTTAAAGACAAATTTGCGACAAGTACACTCCGCGGTAAGCGACTCAATATATGTATGGATTTGCCAAGAGCACAAATCAGTCGAGAGGCCATAGGGGTCATTAAAATGCTAACCGGGGATGACACCATTACTGTTGAAGCCAAATTCAAACCATCTGAATCCTACAAACCAACTTGCAAACTGCTTTTTGGTAGTAATTTTCCTCTAATGCCGGCTGATAATGATCCTGCATTTCGAGCTAGACTAATCGTCATTCCATTTCTGTATCCAGTTCCTAAAGAGCGCCAAGATAAACATCTGTTAGAAAAACTTTTAAAAGAAAAATCCGCAATTGTCACGATAGCCTTGGATGCCTACCTGAATCTCAGAGCCAGGAACTATCAATTTGTCCAGGTTAACAGCACCATGAATGCTTTTGTTGGATACATCCCCTCCTCAGACCTCATGGAATCCTTTTTGACAGAGTGTTGCACTTTTACCCCAGATGGTTTTACTTTTACCATTGATCTGCAGGAAGCCTATAACAAATTCTGCGCAATCCATTGCGCTCCTCCAATTGAGGATCTAGCTATTTTCTCGCGCAAGCTAAACCAATATTGTCTTGGCAAAATTACATCAAAAAGATGCCGAAAAAACGGACGCAATTTGAATGGCTATGAAGGAATCCGCCTTTCTACCTAGTAAATAAATAGACAAGGAGTCTAACAGTCATGCCCCATTTTCGTTATTATTCCGTCATAGGCAACAACGGTGGTGTTGTAGCCAGCAGTTATGATCGGGCCCTGCATTACAAGCAGTATCTGCGTGGTCATGTTTACACCAAGAAATTCTCTGATTTTGAGGAGGCCGAGGAGTATACCCTGGATCACATTTCTGAGAAAGCCCCCTTTGGATGTCCCATTCCCCTGCATTGCAAAATCAATGAGATTATTTTTATTAGCAAACTTTTAAAATCCTGTTAATAAACTGGAGGTCGTTTTATGAGATACAAAACTAACTCTATTCGCCAAACCGTGGCAGCTCTACGTGAAGACGGAATTGCAATCAGCGAAAACGCCCTCAGGCGCTGGGTCAAAGAAGGGCAGCTTCCCGCTCTTTACTCCGGCTCCAGAGCCTATCTCTGGTACCCTAACGTTATCACTTTCTTGCAGCAAGGCTCTGTCGAGTCCCTTCACTGATGTATAACTCTGGGACGCCACTACAGTGGCGTCCCAGCTAAATTAGGAGACATTTATATGGCTACAATTAAAAAAATACAAGGGAAAAACGGTATTTCTTATAAGATCACTGTCTTTTTAGGGCGAAATCAATCTGGAAAACAGATCCGGCACTATATGACCTACACTCCTAAAGCCGGCACGAAAGATAGCCGGGCTGAAAAGGAGGCCTTACTTGCCGCATCCCGTTTTGAAGAGCGTCTTAAACAGGGTTATCAGGTCAATAGCCATTTAACTTTTGAAGAATACTCAGAAACATTTTTGGCAAGTAAACTGCGTGCTGGCCTTAAGCGTTCTACATACGATCGCTATCTGCTTCTTCTACGGAGAATTAACCCTGCCATCGGCTTTATGAAACTCCAGGATATTAGACCTTATCATTTAAACTCCTTTTATGATACTTTAATGAGCAAAAATATAAGGTTTCAATCCGCAAAAGGATTGCCCATAAAAGATCTCACAACAGCTATCAAAGAAAAAAAGATGAGTCAGGACAGTTTGGCACGTATCTGTCAAATTGCTCCGTCCACAATACGTCAAGCCAGACAAGGCAAAGCAATTCAATGGGACAAGGCAGAAGCTATTAGTCAGGCATTGGGATACCCAGTTCAGGCACTGTTCCGTAAGCAGCAGGATCAGACCCCCTTATCTGACAAAAGTGTCCTAGAGCACCACCGTCTCATACGTACCATACTGGGTCAAGCTGAAAAGGAATTAATTGTCCCGTATAATGCAGCCAGCAAGGCTACACCGCCTAGGGTGCATCGCAAAGAAGTCAATACCTTTCAGCCGGAAGAAATCACAGCAATTTTAAATGCGTTGGAAAAAGAGCCTATTAAATGGCGCTGTCTGATACATCTGTTAATTGTTACGGGATGTCGAAGAGGAGAGATCTGCGGTTTGACATGGTCCCAAGTGGATTTAGACCATGGTGTTATTCACATTTGTCAAAGTCTTTTGGCCTCTGACTGCGGCACCTATACTGACACTCCAAAAACTCCAGAAAGTCAGCGATACATTAAAATTCCACCAGAAACAGTTCATCTTCTTCAACAATACGCGTTAGCCCAGGAGAGGCACAAAGTATGTGTTGGTGATCGTTGGGAAGAAACTGGTTATGTGTTCACTGGCGAATACGGGCGTCCAATCCATCCTGACAGTGTAAACGGTTGGCTCAATCAATTTAGCAAGCGGCATGGACTCAGGCATATTAACCCTCATGCCTTCCGACATTCCATGGCTAGTATTCTGATTAACAGCGGTACCGATATTCTATCTGTATCTCACCGATTAGGTCACACCAAGGCCAGCACCACATTGAATTTTTACGGCCACATGCTCCAGCAAGCCGAAGCTCGTTCCTCTGAATGTATTGCTCAGGTATTGTTGAGGGAAAAGGGAGACCCCGTCTGAACTGTCTGTGCGCCATGCGTGCGCTAAATCGCTGGTTTGATCCAAATATTTTCCCGAAAAAATGCAAAAAAGTACCGCAATCTACTAGATTGCGGTACTTTTTCTGGAGTGTAAGACCAATTGAGATATTTGCGGAAATCCATGATTTTCAAGGCTTTGCGGGTCTTCACCCATTATTTTTTGGCCGTTTTGCTGCGATGGCTGCGGATTTTCCACCCGAGGGTCAATTTTAGTGTTCGACCAAAAAAGATGTCCGCTTTATCCATGCCGAAAGATTGACTGAGGGAAGCGCCTGCTTCATCGGACACATCATCCAA
>CALWYB010000105.1 GCA_944385665.1 uncultured Oscillospiraceae bacterium | reverse complement strand
GTTCCGCTTGTCCCGGAAATGCTTTGTAGTCTTGAAGTTGACTACATCGCCGCAATACTCCTGCCGCGTGAGGATACCCTCGCACAGGCCCTGCTCCTTGGAAAATGAGCAGATTCATTTTTTATCATCATGCCAGGTATGACCGCCAAAAAGATCAGGCATACTGTAGCAAAGGGGGCCTGCGTATGAGAAAACCAAGCCGCGAGGCTTTGACGAAACGAATCTGGTTTGATTACTTCAATGAGGTCCTTCGCAAACAAAACCTCATTGATTGGAACACCTATCAGAAAATCAAGTTGTCTATCCAACAATAAGAAGCTGTTGATTGCATAAGCTCAAGTCAAAACCACCAGCTAAGCTGGCTGTCAGCATGTCCAGACACCCGGTCATTGTGCCCCATTTTTCCCCGTTTCAGCATCCCTCACCACTCATTTTTCCCGTTTACAAACGAAAAAGCCCAGCTTTCGCTGGACTTTTTCGACAGACTGGGGCATCCAAAAGGGTGCCCTTTTTTCATTTCTGCAGGCCATGTACAGCCCACTCTGCTTCTGCCCTGTTCGTATCTAGGATACTCAACTGGCACTTCGATTTGCAGGATGCATGGATCTGGGCGCTTTACTCCCCATCCACAGGCTTGCCAACCATGTATACCCAGCCATGAGGAGGACAGACAGAATATGTCCAGTACCCGATGACCACACCGTCAAAGGGAGCAATGACCCGATCCACTTCCTCTCCGAACAGGTTCGTAATGATGGAAAGCGTGTCGCCCTTACGCACAGAATCCATTGCCTTCTTCACAGGCACATGAATCCCGCCGTTGCGGTTATAGATATAATCAATGTCATAGTGGTGTACGCCCTCATTGGCGGGCACGCTGCCCTCCAGAATTCCCAGCAGGGTCATCACATTGCGAATTCCGGTCTCCAACATCTGCTTGTGCTCATCCCGCTGATACATGCGGGTGCACTGTCCGCCGATCTCGGGTGTAATGCAGGGAATGCCCATCTGATAGGCATACTCATCCTCAATTCCGCTGTTCTCCGCGTAGCGGGTGTTCTTCCACAAGACCTTAAAGCCAAAGCACTGGGCCATTTCACGGGACTTATACGCCACAGGAGACTCCTCTCCGCAGTACAGCACAACAGGCTCCAGATACTCGCTGTTGCCGCCGCCGTGGATGCAGATCACCGCGTCAGCCTTCTTGATGATGTTCTCACAGTACCAGCTGCACACATAAGCCGTCATAGGGCCGGTTCCGCCCGGATAGATGCGATTCAGATCCTGGGGCACAAAGTCCAGGGTATTATAGCGCTTCATTTCGGCAAAGGCCTCTGCATTCAGGGCAGGGATTCCAATGAAGCTTCCCTTCATCTTGGATACATCCAGCCCCTCAAAGGTCTTGATAATTCCCTCAGTACCCTCATACTCGTCGCCGTGGTTGCAGGCATCCACCACCAACGTGGGACCGTCCTGGGCGCCCACCGCCAGCATAATGGGAATATTCACCCATGAACCGTTGGCCCGCTGGGCCAAATGAATAAAACCATATTCCTTGGTGCCCTTCTTTTGGAGTGCCTGGGTAAGATCAAACGATTCGTCATACTCTTTGATATTGGTCTGCATAATCCATATCCCCTTTCTCTATCATACCACACTGTCCGCGTCGCTGTTCAGTGCTTGGACAATGCTTGTGCACTCAGATACAAAGCGGTTCACCTGCCGGCGGAAGGCTGTCCGCCAATACAAAAATTCCTGAGGTGGCAGGTCGTTGCGGTGCTTGCCCCTGACCAGCTGCAGACCGGGCAGCAGGCCCACTGCAAATGTGTTGTCAAAGTGATATTCATCACAGGCACTGCACAGCAGTCTCGTCAGCCGGCCTCCTGCCTCCTTCGCCTGTCTGTCACTGGAAAAGCAGATACGCCCGGCACAGGCCTTGTCCAGCTCCTCCAGTGCCTGTTCTACAGGAGCGAAATCAAAGTCATCGCCGCAATGGGTCCGGATGTCTGCCACAGTATCTCTCATTTGCGCCAGACACCCTGCCGCGTCAAAGGGAAGATGCGCTTCATCGGCAAACTCTTTTACCAGCTCCACCAGCACCCGTGTATCCCTCATCAGAAGCTGGGGGTCCACCTTATCCATGGTATCCTCCACGGAATGCCACCACCAGCCTCCGCCGCTGCCTGCACAGTGCCAGCGGCCACGGTTGGGCGGCGCCTGATAAAAGTCAAAGGACACCTGGATGGGAATGCGCGGCCCGAAAAATGACAGGTCTGATCCCCGCCCCAGCGGGCGGATCACCACCTCAGCCTGCCCGGTGCACCGACGCAGGATATCCCCAAGGGTATCCCCTGCCACACCGGACGTGGAAAACCCGATCTCCTGCGCTCCCATACAGCCGGGAGAGTCCATGTTGACCAGCGCCACACAACGGGCATCCAGGTCCTCAAACTGCTCATCGCAGTACCAAGTGCTCCCGGCATACCGTCCGTTGGAGTGGGCCGGCCACCACGCGATTTTGACACCCCGCCGCAGCTGCTTCTGGGACAGTACCCGTGCCAGTTCCAACACAGCGGCATTCCCGGTGGCATTATCCGTCACACCATAATCCCAGGAGTCATAGTGGCTGCCCACCAGCACATACTCCGGCGTTTCACCGGCCAGCTCGGCTACAGGGATCTGAAGACGCACACATCCACACTGCAGTACGCTGCGCACCGTCGCGGTACGGCTGCAGGCTCCAGGCGTCAGCAAGGGCAGAATGGCGTCTCTGTCACAGCTTCTCAGGCCCACCACCGGAAAATCAGGATAGGTTTTTCCGTTTTCAGGCTCCGCGGTGCCCCACACAGGGCTGACCGTCTCGTAGTGAAGCACGGGCTCCTCGCTGGTCCACAGGTGGATCAGGCCCTTTACACCGTACCCCCGCAGCTTTTGAACATAGTCCTCATAAAAATTGTCCCCAATCACGATGCAGCCCCGCGCCCCCGCGTACCAATCCTGCTCCTGTCTGGGCTTCAGCTGGTCGTGGGCATGGACATCGTAAAACAAGGGGGCGGTCACTCCGTCCGGACAATGGGCGGAGAAGGAACGGGGAAGGGCTGCAAAGGTCTGCTCCATCCCCTCTACAGTAACTGACGCTTCTATAGGAGTGGAGACATATCCGTCACACTCATACACGCGGCATGGAATGCCCCATTCCTGCAGCTTCTTGATCAGATAGCCGCAGGCACGGTGCTCATCTTCCGAACCGCCGATGCGCTTCAGCCTGGAAAACACATCCAGTGTCTCCATCAGGCATTCCCGTGAGAGTTCTTCCATTCCTCAATTCTCCTTTTGGTGCGCAAGGAAACACTGGTACACATCCTGCCAGGCATCCTCATCCGTCACAAGGCGGAAGGCGGCCAGTGCACAGCACACAGCACCGTCATAGATGCCCTGATGAGCCCGCGCCTCTTTCCCGGTCTTTACCCATGTGTCCGTGTGAGGAGGATCATCTGTCTCGATGGTTTTTACCCGCAGGCAGCAGCTGGGCAGCCGGTGGGTCACCGCGCCGAAATCGGTAGAACCGCAGTCCTTCCGGGGCGGAGCAATTCCGTCACACGCAAATTTTTCTGCACACTCCATCAGCAGCGCACCCATGGCATCATTGATGGTGGTGTTGTAAATATGCGCCACAGGGGTAATTTGTACCTGTGTCTGGGTAGCCATGGCAGCAGCCTGGGCAATCTCCCGGGTCCACTGCTCCACGCTCTCCAGATACGCCATGGAGGAGTGGCGGATCTCTACCTTAACCTTGGCAAAATCGGGCACGGAGTTGACTGCCGTCCCCCCAGCCAGCACAATATTGCTCACCCGGCTGGAATCCTTGAGGTGATTGCGCATGAGCCCAAGCCCTGTCTGCAGCATGGTCACCGCATCCACTGCGCTGCGCCCAGCATAAGGCGCGATACCCGCGTGAGCGGTTTTGCCGTGAAATTCCACATCCATCTCGATCAGAGCCAGAGAGGGCGTCTCCAGCTGGGTCAATGTGCTGCCGTGCACCATGAAGGCCACATCAATATGGTCAAACCCGCCGTGGGCGGCCATCTCGTTTTTGCCTCCGTCCAACGACTCCTCGCTGGGCGTCCCGATCACATGGATCTCAAAGGGCTGGTCCGAAGATTCCAGCACTCCCCGCAGAGCCATTGCCGCGCCGATCATGGCAGGGGTCTGCATATGGTGGGCGCAGCCATGTCCCTGGCCCCGCAGCGCATCATATTCCCCTAAAAATCCTATCGCGCGCCCTCCGGCAGCCCGCCCTCCCTTGTGGCGGTACACGGCACAAAAAGCCGTATCCAGCCCAGCGTAGGGAATGGTTACTTCAAAATCGTGGGCTCGCAGCCACTTTGTTAGCGCGGCTGAGGAGCGGTACTCCTCATAGCCCGGCTCGGCGTAATCAAAAATTTCGTCGCTCAGCGCGCACAGCTGCGGCATCAGCTCTGAAACGATATTCGCAATTTGCTTCTGAATTTCTTCCATGGCATGTCCCATCCCATATCTTTGAAATCTATAATATCCTGCCGTCGCACCATACAGTTGCGGCGGCCAGCTCTAAACGGATCAGTAACCGATCACTACAGCCAAAGCCAGGAAGGCCATAGAAACCAGGCTGAGCAAAATCACCAGCTTAATGACGTACTTCAGCCACACGGAATAGGGAATCTTGGACGCAGCCAAAAATCCCAGCATGGTGGAGGAAGTGGGGTAGATGGCATTGGTCAGGCCGTCACCCAGTTGGAAGGCCAGCACAGTGCTCTGGCGAGTCAGGCCCACCAGATCGCCCACAGGCGCCATGATCGGCATGGTGGCTGCCGCCTGGCCCGTGCCAGAGTTGATGGGCAGATTGATGACGGTCTGCACCAGGAACATACCGATGATCTTTACCGAGCTGGGCAGTGCCACAATCGCATTGGCCAGGGCATTGATAATGGTATCAATAATCATGCCGTCCACCATAACGGTATTGATCGTACCGGCCACTCCCACAATCATCGCACCGAAGGTGATATTGGCCATGCCCTGCACATACAGATCGCAGATCTTGTTGCCGCTGAACCCGGCCAGAATACCGCATACCACACCCAGCACCAAAAACAAAGTAGCCATTTCGGTGATAAACCATCCCAAGTAGGCCACGCCGTAAATCAAAACGGCAAACGCGATGACAACGGCCAGAAGGATCAGCTTGTGCCGTCCGGTCACTTCAATGGCAGATACATCCACATCCTCCAGGTTGGAATCCTCGTTCCCCATCAGGTTCTTGGAGGGATTCTTCTTTACCTTCTCCGCGTAATGAATAATATACAGGCTGGTCACAACAATAAAGGCCACCAGGATAATCCAGCGATACCAGGCTCCGGAGAACATGGGAGTCACACCCGCAATGGACTGAGCCACACCCACATTAAAGGGATTATAGATGCCCGCCGTAAAGCCCACGATAGAGCCCATAGCGATCATGGCTGTGCCTGTGATGGTATCATAGCCCACCGCCTTGGCTACTGCAATCCCAATAGGCACAAACACCAGGACCTCCACAGACATTCCCATGGTGAAGCCGCCTACGGCAAAGACCGTAATGAAGATGGGGATGAGCAGCTTTTCTTTTCCTGCAAACATCTTGCCCAGCTTGGCACAAAAGGCGGTGATCATCCCTGTCTGCATAATCAGCTCAAAGGCGCCGCCGATGATGAAAATAAAGAAGATGATCTCGTTTACGCTGGAGCTGCCCAGAGTTCTCACAAAAGCCATGGGGATTTCCAGCGGCGAAACCGGTGACGATTCCACCTGAGTGTATGTACCCGGTACAATCAGCATACGGCCGCTGGCGTCCTCCTGGCGCTCAAACTGGCCGGCAGGAATCACGTAGGTCAGCAGACAGACAACCAACACGATCAGAAACAGAATAATGTACGTGTGGGGCGTCTGGATGCCTTTTTTCTTTTTCGACGTTTCAATGGACATTCTTCTCTGCACTCCTCACAATCAAGTGTCTAATAATCATACATTTATTTTTTTCTTTATGCAAGGGCAAACCGAGATTTATCGAGGAATCTGAATTTATCGTAAAAAACTCCCTTGAGCCGCCAGCGGCTCAAGGGAGTCTATGGATGTTTTGACCACTGTATCCACAAAAACTGATTAAAGTTCCAGCCCATTCCACGCTTCTGTCAGCCGACACAGCCGTTACAGAAGCGTGTGTGCTGCTGAAGTTTCCACTGGGCAGGCTGACACGGGCATAGCGTCCATCCCAAATTCAGTGTAAACTCCTCAGCTTGGAAGCGCGCAAAGTTTATCTGCAGCCACAGCAGATTCATCCCGCTGCCGCCTTCTCCTATACGATGTTCCCCCTCACAGACTGAGGGTACAGATGTAACGGATGGGTCGAATATGTCCTGCAACCGTGCGGTCTATGCGCCGATAATTCATAGTTCGTATGGGCACCATCTTCTTAATAGTGAGCATAACCTCCTGCATTTTTCGCTCCCGATCCAGTTCTGCTTGCTCTTGTTTTCGACGAGCCTCAACGGCAGCATAATCGGTGAACAGATCCATCTGCTCAAATTCGCCCTCTCTGGTCATCGCCTCACTCTCTGAAATCACCCAACCCGCAACGATGTTAAGTCGCCGCACCATGAGGTCGGTATTCACAATACGATCAAAGAGCGCTGTAGCTGCCCCCATGATTTTCTTTGTAGAGGAGGTATAATCGTTCAGGCGCTCGGTTCCATGGGCGTGCTTTGGAACCTCGCGGCCATAGTGATCCTTGACTATTGGGCCATGATAACGATTTCGCCGCGCCGGATCAGTTAGGTTCTCAATGTCATAGCCGACCGTCAGAACAATCTGGTCGGTCATCAGCTTCTTACTCACCAAATCCAGTGCCAGTTGCTCTGCCATTTCTCTCAGCACCAACCGAGCCCTTTCTGCGGAATACGGGCAATGCAGAACCTGACCGGAACCAAGGCTGTTTTCACTGGGATGATATGCCTTAACCGCTTGGATGGTACAGGGTTCCCAGCCCCACGAATGGTCAATCAACAACTCAGCGTTTTTCCCAAAGAGCTGGTAAAGAAGATCCTCATTGTATACCGACATTCGCGCAACATCGCCCATGGTAAACATTCCGTGTGCCTCTAACTTCTTGGCGTATCCACGTCCAACCCGCCAGAAATCGGTGAGTGGCTGGTGCGACCACATGGTTTGACGGTAGGTCATCTCATCCAGCTCTGCGATGCGCACGCCGTTCTCATCCGCAGGGATATGTTTTGCCAAGATATCCATTGCGACTTTACATAAATAAAGATTCGTACCAATACCTGCGGTGGCTGTAATTCCGGTATTCTCGATCACATCCAGGATAATTTTCATTGCAAGTTCTCTGGGGGTAAGTTTGTAGGTGGATAGATAATCGCTGACATCCATGAACACTTCATCAATGGAGTATACGATGATATCCTCTGGAGCAATATATTTCAGATAGATGCTGTAGATGCGTGTGCTGTACTCCATGTAGTAGGCCATACGCGGTGGTGCAATCAGATAGTCGATCTCCAGCCTCGGTGTGGCATTTAATTCAGAGAAAAAGCAAGACTTGCCAGAAAATCGTTGCCCTGGCGCATCGTAAAGCCGGCCACGGTTGGCCTCCTTAACCCGCTGGACTACCTCAGCCGAGCACGACCAGAGATTCCATAGGCTTTAAGGACGGAGTAACGGCAAGGCAAATGGTCTTATCGGTACGGCTCTCGTCGGCAACGACCAAGTTGGTGTCCAGAGGATCGAGACCTCTCTCCCGGCATTCGACGGAGGCATAAAAGCTCTTTAGGTCAATTGCGATATAGAACCTTTGCTTCATGGTAAGACGCCTCCTTGGATTCTCGCTTTTTAACGCAAAACGGCACTTGAAATTGGGTGCAATATTATTTCTCGAGTTCGCTTTCCTCAATAATACCGTAGTCAATCAAGATGTTTTTGTCCGCATAAGGTGGATATACAATTCCTGTCATTTCATAGTCGTACCTCCGAACACGACGAAACTCCTTGACTGGAGCTGGTGCAAAAGCAGCGGTTTTATAACTCGCGTATTCAGGTGTTCCCGCCAGATCATCGGATACCGCATGAATAAGGGCATCCGTCACTGCTTCCAGATTCGTACCATACTCCACAGCAACTAGCTCATGCCTACGAACGTCTTTATCTAAATTTCCAAAAGAACGGTACAACTTGTACTTCATGGAGAAACCCCTTCCTAGCAGCACTTTCGCCACTACCTTAAAAAATCACTTCTATGATTCACCGGCCGCAAATCGTATCCGAGTTCTGTTAGGTGTGCTATTTTTAAGGCGACCAGGTTGATGTCTGTGTCCATTGCCTTGGCGATTTGCTCGGCAGAATATTGATAAGTATAGATGTAGTCCAGCAGCTCCTCGTTGTCTATCAGAATTTCTGCTGCAACAATGTTCGCCTCATACTCTGGCCGTGTGGTCATGTCATACAGCATGAATTCATGTAGGCTGTTTGCCTGTGCCAGCTTTCGATGGAGCCGGTCGTGCCCAAGCTCATGCGCACAGACAATACGAAGCATTCTGTTCCCCAGATCCTTGTTCAAAAATATAAACCGATTGCGTTTAATGACGCGGTACATTCCCTTTAGAGAGCCAAAGTCCTCACATAGAAGAACAGAAATTCCCAATTCTCCTGCAATCCGGAAAGGATCGCGTGTTCCGAAGCGGCGCACCAGAGATGTGCCGACTTTGGAGAGCATTTTACTGGTCATGAAGCCCACCTCCGACCTGCGGATGTTCATCATTATTATCTCACAGCTTAGGCCCCACAGATAGGCCTTACTCTACCTGCTGACGATATTTTTTGGGCGTAAATTTCTTATTTCGCTCCTTGGCCATCCAATAGGCATCGTTGAGAGCACGCATCGCACCCTCAAGTGCATCTTCAGAAAGCTGACCGCCGGCAAATAAGCCAGTCACCTCACTGACCAACTCGTCGATGTCTCGCGCCGCTTTTGCGCCACCCTTCTGATATGCTTCCACGGAATAGATACCCGAACTGGTGAGAAGGTAATCTGCGGTTGTACCCAGGACGGTAGCTATATCACCAATTACCTTCATGTTGCCAGGTTTCCTTGAACCTAACTCGTAATTCTGAATCGTTCGCGTTGTTACAGAAACTTTTTCTGCAAGTTCTGCCTGTGTTAAACCAGCTTCAAGTCGCTTTTCTTTCAGACGTTCTTTAAATCCCATAAAGGCACCTCTTTCTTTTTTTGCCATTAATACGAACATTTTTTCGCTATTCAGGATTGACACGAAATCATGTTCTTGATATAATGAAAGCGCAACACGAAATTATGTTCGTATTAAGATATTATCATACGAACAGTTTTTTGTCAATCTAAGTACGAAAAATTGTTCGTGAAGTAGGCTGGAAAACGGAGAATATTGTAATGGAGATACAATGCAGCAAAGAGTATGTCTCCGTCAATCTTGATGTAGACCAAAACGGTGGAGTCCATCCTCGTTTTATTCGCTGGACAAATGGCCGTATCTATCAAATTGACCAGCTGAAGTACAAATGCAGGGCCTCTTCCTCCAGGGTAAGTGGAGGGGGAATCCGATATACTGCCATGATTCACGGTAAGGAAACCTTCCTGTTCAGCGAAGGAAACAAATGGTTCGTCGAAGCAAAGGAGGTAAGTCAATGATTCTTTCTCATCGTCAAATAGAGGATATTGCTGCAGCTATAATTCAGGACTTCAACAAGTTCTTCTACTGTGGCAGCACTGTTTTTGGGGATAAATATGTTTACGCAACACCCATCGACGAATTCGCGCGCGACTACCTCAGGCTAAACGTTCGATTTGCCCGATTGTCTGCAGATGGAAGTATTTGCGGTCTGACCAGCTATGCCGATGCCGAGTACATCGTTGAGGAAATGGGAGTAGTTCGTACCATAGAACTCAAACAAAATCAAATTCTTCTGGACTCCTGCTTTCTGGAGACCGGCAAGGTCAAAAAGCTGTGCGGCAAGCGTCGCTTTACCTTGGCACATGAGTGCGCACATCAAATCCTGTTTCAGATGGAGTCCGAGGAGTCCCAGCAAAAGTGTCGCAAACTGTACTCGGAACGACGGTTCTACTCCCTCCGAGACCTGAAAAGCAGAGAGGACTGGAACGAGTGGCAGGCCAATGCCTTGGGGGCCGCCCTGCTCATGCCCCAGGCGGAGATAGATCGGGCCATGTGGATTTTCGCTCAATGTCGGACCCTGATTAGCTATGAAGGGAGGTTTTCATATGCGGACAAGTTGGCACTTTCACTTCTCTGTCAAACGCTCGGCGTGTCCAAGTCTGCCGCCATGATTCGTCTCCGGCAGCTTGGGTATCTGGAAGAACGCCCGTATGTAGAGTTTGTTGATCCACTGGAGGTATGGGCATGAGTAAAAATATTCGCATCACAGAGCCCTCACAAGAAATGTTAGACAAAATTATCCGGGCGCGAGAGGCGATTGCGGCGCAAAAACCTAGATATATTAAATGCCCGTACTGCCAACACAACTCTATCGTCGTATATGAGGACACAAGAGGTCATGTCGAAACGAAGTGCAAAAAGTGCGGAAAAGTAACCGTCTTCGACGTTTTGAGCATGAGAAAAATTGCGTTTTGCCTTTGTCAGAAGGAGAACTAAATAAAAACTGAATCACATAGCTGAGCTGTGGAGCCGCCTGATAGGTGAAGTCATCCTAATGCCGCATGGACTGAGTCGAAAGACTCTGTTTATCGGCACGGACAGAATGACCACCGTCATGCGGCTCTTTTATTGTCTTACCTTCCCGCGGCTTCGTGCCAGCGGAAAGGACAAGACAATGAGTATTCCCAAAACCCCTGTTGAATTCGATTACGACCTGTGGACCACAGAGGAAGGAAAATGCATGGTCCGGATCAAGGCTACCGGTGAGATAACGGAGGTAGAACGCTCTGTCATGCAGGTTCTGCGTTCAGAGGAGAAGCGACTCCGGCGTATCTTATCTTCGGAGCAGGATCAATCCAGAGAAGGGAAAACTGTTCCAACAGTTCTCTCTCTGGACTTGCTTCCCGAAAATATGGCAGACTCCACCTGGTTAGCCGACACCAGAGACTATACAGAAGAAATAACCACAAAAATGCTGGAGAGAATTCTGCGAGAGAGTCTTACTCCTACCCAATATGGTATTTATAAAGCCTGTATCTTAAATGGGATCAGCTACAAAGCCTATGCAGACCAAATGGGTGTTAGCTATCAGAGTGTCCAGAATGCAATTCGCCTCATTCAAAAAAAAGCCAAAAATATTTTTGGCTAATGGTTGTGGTTTTCTTAAACAATGTCCGTTGAAAAGTGAAGGGGTTATAAAGACGCCTTCATTGAACCTTTTCAACTGAATATCCGGCAGCTAAATAACATCAGCAATGAGCGAGCGATGCGGACAGAGCGCGATGACCACCTGTAGAAGAAAAGCGGATGTAAGTCTCTTTCTCTTCTATCAATGACGGCCTACAAGGTGCACAGCGGGTCCTCCGATCCAAAAGCAGGTATGGCAGCCTGTCTCGCCACGACCTCATCTGCCTACAATGGTACCCCTGCCCAGCCACAGCCTCAAGCAATGGGGGCAGCTCGGAGAGATCCTCGGAGGGGTTTGATTCCCGGAGTGCGGTGCCCACCGCAGTTTAGCTGACCGCCCAGCCTGGGGAAGTGGTGTCGAATACAGGCAAAATAAAGACATTCAATTGTCTTGATATCAGAAGCAATGGGGGTCACCCATCATGTAGTTGGAAAGCCGAGGCTTCCACAACCAAAGCGGGTGACCCCTATTTTTGTGGTATCAATTCATATTCATAACTGGGAGGGTTCACACTATGATTACCATGTCGCAGACCAAGAGTGCCAATTTTCTGTTTATCGTGGCCGTACTGAAGTCAATGCGGGATGGCGCTATTATCACCCCAGCAGAATATGAACGCGCCAAACGCTACTATCAAAAGCTCACCGGTTCAGACCTTGTAATTGCGGATTAGTTGTTGGGACGGCATCGTCTAAATTGGTCGCCTTTGAACGCCACCGTCTGTTGACTATGTAGAAATTCGTTTGATTTGCATTCTTTCAATCGACTTTATCTCCTTGTTGAATATAATGTTGCTTGAAACGGAAAAGAGGATCGTACCAAAATGTAGTACAATCCAAAGTTCGACCAGAAAGGGGGTCCCGTTGATGCCGCAAGCAAAACTCATCTCGCCCATCACCAGGCAGGAAATCCGCAAAGTGCGAGTTGCCGCCTATTGCCGGGTATCATCCAATTCGGCGGATCAGCAGAACTCCTACGCTAACCAGATCCGGGTCTATACCAGCCTCATTCAGAGGAAAAAAGAGTGGGAACTGGTGGAGATATTCGCTGACGAAGGTCTGTCTGGCATGAATGCACAGAACCGCACCGAATTCCAGAGAATGATCAAGATGTGCGAACAGCACCAAATCGACCTGATCGTCACCAAATCCGTCTCCCGCTTCGCCCGAAACGCC
>CALWYB010000104.1 GCA_944385665.1 uncultured Oscillospiraceae bacterium | reverse complement strand
GGCGGCGGCAAGAAGCCCTGGCGCCAGAAGGGCACCGGCCACGCCCGTCAGGGTTCCACCCGGGCTCCCCAGTGGACTCACGGCGGTATCGTGTTTGCTCCCAAGCCCCGCGATTACAGCTACACCCTCAATAAGAAGGTGAAGCGTCTGGCCCTGAAGTCCGCCCTGTCCGCCAAGGCCGCCTCCGGCGACATCCTGGTGGTGGACGAGCTGAAGCTGGACGCCATCAAGACCAAGGATATGCGCAACTTCCTCAACGCTGTGGAAGCCGGCAAGTCCGTGGTCATCACTCCTGAGGTCAACGAGAACGTGGTCAAGTCCGCCCGGAACATCCCCGGCGTGGTGACCACCACCGCTAAGATCCTCAGCGTGTACGACATTGTCAACGCCAAGCGCCTGGTCATCGACAAGGCCGCCCTGGCCATCATCGAGGAGGTGTTCGCGTAATGACCGCTTATGATATCATCAAGCGCCCCATCATCACCGAGCAGTCCATGGCTGATACCGAGATGAAGCGCTACACCTTCGAGGTGGCCAAGAACGCCAACAAGATCGAGATCGCCAAGGCGGTGGAGGAGATCTTCGGCGTGAAGGTTGCCAAGGTCAACACCCTGAACATGCAGGGTAAGGAGAAGCGTATGGGCGCCCGGCCCGCCGGCCGCCGTCCCAGCTGGAAGAAGGCTATGGTCACTCTGACCGCCGATTCCAAGACCATCGAGTTCTTCGAAGGCATGGTGTAAGGAGGAGATTGAACAATGGCGATTAAAACTTTTAAGCCCACAACGCCCTCCCGCCGTCACATGACTGTGTCCGCCTTCGAGGGCATCGACAAGAAGGCTAAGCCCGAGCGCAGCCTGACTGAGAATCTCAAGAAGAACGCCGGCCGCAACAGCTATGGCCGCATCACTGTTCGCCACCGCGGCGGCGGCAACAAGCAGAAGTATCGTATCATCGACTTCAAGCGCGACAAGGAAGGCAAGGCTACTGTGATCAACCTCCAGTACGACCCCAACCGTTCCGCCAACATCGCCCTCATCCAGTATGAGGACGGCGAGAAGCGCTATATCCTGGCTCCCAACGGCCTGAAGGCCGGCCACATCATCATGACCGGCCCCGACGCCGACATCCTGCCCGGCAACTGCCTGCCCATCGCCAACATCCCCGTGGGCGAGATGATCCACAACATCGAGCTCTACCCCGGCAAGGGCGCTCAGCTGGTCCGCGCCGCCGGCGTGGCCGCTCAGCTGATGGCCAAGGAGAACGGCATGGCTCAGGTGCGTCTGCCCTCCGGCGAGGTGCGCTATATCCGTGAGAACTGCAAGGCCACCATCGGCCAGGTCGGCAACACCGACTGGGCCAACATCCAGATCGGTAAGGCTGGCCGGAAGCGTCACATGGGTTGGCGTCCCACCGTTCGTGGCTCCGTCATGAACCCCAATGACCACCCCCACGGCGGCGGCGAGGGCAAGAGCCCCGTTGGTCGTCCCGGCCCTGTGACCCCCTGGGGCAAGCCCGCTCTGGGTTACAAGACCCGCAAGACCAAGAACCGCACCGATAAGTTCATCGTCAAGCGCCGCAACGACAAGTAAGGAGGGAGTAAAAGATGAGCAGAAGTATCAAGAAAGGCCCCTTTTGCGCCCCCGAGCTGCTGAAGCGGGTCGATGAAATGAATCAGACCGGCGAGAAGAAGGTTCTGAAGACTTGGAGCCGCGCCTCCACCATCTTCCCCTCCTTCGTCGGCCACACCTTCGCGGTCCACGACGGCCGCAAGCACGTGCCCGTCTACGTGACCGAGGACATGGTCGGCCACAAGCTGGGCGAGTTCGTCCCCACCCGCACCTTCAAGGGCCACGCGGGTTCCAAGACCGGTAAATAAGGAGGAGAGATACCATGGAAGCTGTTGCGAATCTGAAATATCTGCGGATCTCTCCCCGGAAGGTGAAGATCGTCCTGGATCTGATCCGCGGTAAGGATGTGGGCACTGCCGCCGCCATCCTGATGCAGACCCCCAAGTCTGCCTCTGAGCCTGTGCTCAAGCTCCTGAAGAGCGCCGCTGCCAATGCGGAGAACAACCACCAGATGGACCCCGAGAAGCTGTACGTGAGCGCCTGCTACGCCAACCCCGGCCCCATCATTAAGCGCATCCGCCCCCGCGCTCAGGGCCGTGCGTTCCGCATCAACAAGCGCACTTCTCACGTGACCATCGTGGTCAGCGAGCGCTAAGGGAGGAGGAAAAATATGGGACAGAAAGTGAATCCCCACGGCCTGCGCGTGGGCGTCATTAAGGATTGGGACTCCCGCTGGTATGCCAAGAACGAGCTGGTCGGCGACCTGCTGGTTGAGGACAAGAAGATCCGTGACTACCTGAAGAAGACCCTGTACTCCGCCGGCATCCCCAAGATCGAGATCGAGCGGGACAATGCCAAGGTCCGCATCTACCTGCACTGCGCCCGTCCCGGCGTGGTCATCGGTAAGGGCGGCGAGGAGATCAAGAAGATCGAGGCCAAGCTGGTCAAGATGATCGGCAAGCCCGTGGACCTGAAGATCGTGGAAGTGAAGAACGCCGACATGGACGCTCAGCTGGTGGCCGAGAACATCGCCCAGCAGCTGGAGAAGCGTATCGGCTTCCGCCGCGCCATGAAGAACGCCATGGGCCGCGCCATGCGCGCCGGCGCCCTGGGCATCAAGACCAGCGTTTCCGGCCGTCTGGGCGGCGCTGAGATCGCCCGCACCGAGCACTACCACGACGGCACCATCCCCCTGCAGACCCTGCGCGCCGACATCGACTACGGCTTCGCTGAGGCTGCCACCACCTACGGCCGCATCGGCGTGAAGGTGTGGATCTACAAGGGTGAGGTGCTCACCCAGGCCCTGCGGACCACCCCCCGCACCCTGGATACCAGCAAGCCCTATCAGGAGCGCCGGGAGCGCCGTGACCGCCGCAATGGCGATCGCCGCGGCGGCTTCAACCGGGATCGTCGCGACGGCGGTTTTAACCGCGGTCCTCGTTCCGGCGGCCAGGGCAACTACAACAACAATCGTGGCCCCCGCCCCGCCGGTCAGGCCAATGCTCCTAAGGAAGGAGGCGCTCAGTAATGCTGCTGCCTAAGCGCGTAAAATACCGCCGTGTTCACCGCGGCCGCATGAAGGGTAAGGCTACCCGGGGCAACACCGTCAGCTACGGTGATTTTGGCCTGATGGCCACTGAGCCCAGCTGGATCACCAGCAATCAGATCGAGGCCGCCCGTATTGCCATGACTCGTTACACCAAGCGTGGCGGTAAGGTTTGGATCAAGATCTTCCCCGATAAGCCCGTCACCGAGAAGCCCGCTGAGACCCGCATGGGTTCCGGTAAGGGCTCCCCCGAGTACTGGGTGGCCGTGGTCAAGCCCGGCCGTGTTATGTTCGAGATCGCCGGCGTCTCCGAGGAGGTCGCCCGGGAGGCTCTGCGTCTGGCCAGCCACAAGCTGCCCGTCAAGTGCAAGATCGTCAAGCGTGAAGAGACCGAGAAGGGTGGTGAAGCGTAATGAAGGCCAATGA
>CALWYB010000103.1 GCA_944385665.1 uncultured Oscillospiraceae bacterium | reverse complement strand
TCCAGCACGGCGCGGACGGCGCCGCCGGCGATGACGCCGGTACCGGGGGCGGCGGGCTTCATCAGCACGCGGCCGGCCCCGAAGGCGCCGAGGACCTCGTGGGGGATGGTGGTGCCGGACAGGGACACGGTGATCATGTTCTTCTTGGCGTCCTCGATGCCCTTGCGGATAGCCTCGGGCACCTCGGCGGCCTTACCCAGGCCAAAGCCTACGCGGCCCTTCTCATCGCCCACCACCATCAGAGCGGCGAACTTGAAGATACGACCGCCCTTGACGGTCTTGGATACGCGGTTCAGGGAAACGAGCTTCTCCACGAACTCGCTGGGTTCTCTCTCAAATCTAGCCATTGTCGTTTCCTCCTCCCTTAGAACTGCAGGCCGCCCTCACGGGCGCCCTCGGCCAGAGCCTTGACGCGGCCGTGGTAGACATAGCCGCCGCGGTCGAACACCACGGTCTCAATGCCCTTGGCCTTGGCACGCTCAGCCACGTTGATGCCAACCTGCTTGGCGGCGTCGGACTTGGTGCCCTCACAGGAGAAATCCTTCTCCAGGGAAGAGGCGCTCACCAGGGTCTTGCCGGACACATCGTCGATGATCTGGGCATAGATGTTGGTGGCGCTGCGGAATACGTTCAGGCGGGGACGCTCGGGCGTGCCGGAAATCTTGGCACGCACGCGCTTATGGCGCTTAAGCCGCTGGGAACGAGTATCGGGTCTGTTGATCATAGTGGCACACCTCCTTCTTACTTCTTGGCGCCGGTCTTACCAGCCTTGCGGCGGATGACCTCGTCGGTGTATTTGATGCCCTTGCCCTTATAAGGCTCGGGGGGACGCTTCTCTCTTACTTCGGCAGCAAACTGACCCACCTGCTGCTTGTCGCAGCCGTGGATGACGATCTTGTTGGGGCCGGGAACCTCGATGGTGATGCCGGGGATCTCCTCCACAGTGACCTGATGGGAGAAGCCCAGGTTCATGACCAGCTTGTTGCCCTCCTTGGCCACACGGTAGCCAACGCCGTTGACGTCCAGCTCCTTCTTATAGCCCTCGGTCACGCCCACCACCATGTTGTGGATCAGGGTGCGGGTCAGGCCGTGGAGAGAGCGGTTCTCCTTGGCGTCGTTGGGGCGGGACACCAGAACCTCGGCGCCCTGCTGCTCGATCTTCATGTTGGGGTGGAACTGCTGAGTCAGGGTACCCTTGGGGCCCTTCACAGTGACCACGTTCTCCGCCTCGATCTTGACCTCCACGCCGGCGGGGATGGCGATAGGAGCTCTACCAATTCTAGACATTCCTATAACCCTCCTTACCAAACGAATGCCAGGACTTCGCCGCCGACATGGGCCTTGCGGGCCGCTTTGTCAGTCATGACGCCCTTGGAAGTGGATACGATAGCGATGCCCAGGCCGCGCAGAACCTTGGGCAGCTCGTCCGCGCCGGCATACACCCGCAGGCCGGGCTTGGACACGCGGCGCAGACCGGAGATGACCTTCTCCTTACCGGCGCCGTACTTGAGAGTGATGCGGATGACACCCTGAGTGCCGTCGTCGATGAGCTGGAAGTTCTTGATATAGCCTTCATCCAGCAGGATCTGAGCGATGGACTTCTTCATGTTGGACGCGGGGACGTCCACGGTGTCATGCTTGGCGTTGTTCGCGTTGCGGATGCGGGTGAGCATATCCGCAATGGGGTCCGTGATATGCATGAGATATACCTCCTTATAAGATTACCGGAAAATCCGGTACAGGCGGTAAGGTATCGGGGGTAGGCGCTCCCCGACCTGTTGACCGCCTTCGCGCCTTTGGCGCTATCAAAACCGCCGTAAGGCGGGCTTGACCAAAGTCACCTTGCAAGCCAAAACCCCGTACTCACACCCCGGGTTTTTCCGGTGGGGATTACGGGTTTTTCTGTGCCGCCCAACGGTGCCGGGCGTGCCATTTTTAAGTCCTCTGGCGCACAAGCAATTTATTCTACCCCATATTTTTGGGAATTGCAAGGTTTTTTTGCTGCGCACACACGAGAGCGTGGGCAGCTTTTGTCTGGAAGAGACCGGCTGCGGGTGCAGCCGGTCTCTTTTTGACCTGTCTTACCAGGAAGCTTTCTTCACTCCGGGGATCTGGCCCTTATAGGCCAGCTCACGGAAGCAGATACGGCAGATGCCGTAGTCACGCAGATAAGCGTGGGGACGACCGCAGAGCTTGCAGCGGTTGTAGCGGCGGCTGGAGAACTTGGGAGCGCGCTGCTGCTTGAGAATCATAGATTTCTTAGCCATGTTGTTCCTCCTCCTTAGCGGCCGGCGAAGGGAGCGCCGATGAGCTTGAGCAGCTCACGGGCCTCCTCATCGGTCTGAGCGGTGGTGCACATCACGATGTCCATACCGCGGATCTTGTCGATCTTGTCGTACTCGATCTCGGGGAAGATCAGCTGCTCCTTGATGCCCAGAGCGTAGTTGCCCCGGCCGTCAAAGGAATCGGCGGAAATGCCGCGGAAGTCACGCACGCGGGGCAGGGCCACGTTGAACAGGCGGTCCAGGAACTCCCACATCTTGTTGCCGCGCAGGGTGACCTTAGCACCGATGGGCATGCCCTCACGGAGCTTAAAGTTAGCGACGGACTTCTTAGCCTTGGTGATGACCGCCTTCTGGCCGGTGATGGTGGTCAGATCGCTGACCACGGCGTCCAGCACCTTGGCGTTCTCACGGGCCTCGCTGCAGCCCACGTTGACAACGATCTTGTCCAGACGGGGGATCTGCATGGTGGACTTATAGCCGAACTTCTGCATCAGAGCAGGAGCGACCTCGTCCTGATACAGCTTCTTCAGGTTAGGCGTATTGGCCATTGGTTAACTCCTCCTCTCTCAGATTTCGGCGCCGCACTTCTTGCAGATGCGGACCTTCTTGTCACCCTCGACCTTGTGGCCGATGCGGGTGGGCTTACCACACTTGGGGCAGACCTTCTGCACCTTGCAGGCGTAGATGGGGGCCTCCTTCTGGATGATGCCGCCCTGATCGCCCTGCTTGCGGGGCTTGGTGTGGCGGGAGACCACGTTGACCTTCTCCACCACGACCTTGCCGCTCTTGGGCATAACTTCCAGGACCTTGCCCTGCTTGCCCTTGTCCTTACCGGACAGCACGACCACCAGGTCGTCCTTGCGAATGCTCATTTTATTCATCCTCAAAACCCTCCCTTACAGCACTTCGGGAGCCAGGGACAGGATCTTCATATAATCCTTGTCGCGCAGCTCGCGGGCCACTGGGCCAAAGATACGAGTGCCGCGGGGGTTCTTGTCCTCCTTGATGAGGACGGCGGCGTTGTCGTCAAACCGGACGTAGGAGCCGTCGGCGCGGCGCACGCCCCGGGCGGAACGGACGATGACGGCCTTGACGACCTCGCCCTTCTTCACGGTACCGCCGGGCTGAGCCTTCCGCACGGAAGCCACGACCACATCGCCGATGTTGCCGAACTTACGCTTGGAACCGCCCAGCACGCGGATGGTCTTGATCTCCTTGGCGCCGGTGTTATCGGCGACTTTCAGATAGCTTTCTTCCTGAATCATGCCGGCACCTCCTTATTTCGCCTTCTCGATGATCTCAACCACGCGCCAGCGCTTGTCCTTGGACAGGGGACGGGTCTCCATGACACGGACACGGTCGCCGATGCCGCACTGGTTGTTCTCATCGTGAGCCTTCAGCTTATAGGTTCTCTTAACGATCTTCTTGTACAGAGGGTGGGCCACGCGGTCGGCGATGGCGACCACCACGGTCTTATCCATCTTATCCGAAACCACCAGGCCGACTCTGGTCTTACGGGAAGAAGTTCTGTTTTCCATCTTCTATTCCTCCTATTACCGGCCGGCGAGCTGCTGCTCGCGGATGATGGTCTTGACCCGGGCAATGTCCTTCTTAACCTCCGCAATGCGGATGGGGTTATCCAGCTGGTTGGTGGCGTGCTGGAGGCGCAGGTTAAACAGGTCCTTCTTCAGGTCCATCAGCTTGGTCTCCAGCTCGGCGCCGGACATCTTGCGGATTTCATTGGCCTTCATTACGCTTCACCACCCTTCTCGGTCTCTTCACGCTTGACGATCTTGCACTTGACGGGCAGCTTG
>CALWYB010000102.1 GCA_944385665.1 uncultured Oscillospiraceae bacterium | reverse complement strand
AGGGACTTGCCCCGCTGGGTGGGGAGGTAGTCCTCAATCTCCTTGAAGCTGGGGTGCTGGCCCAGGAATACCCGCAGTTCGTCCTTTACGGTCTCCGGCTGCTGCTGCATCTGCCGTACCGCCCAGCGGTACACATCCCAGCCCAGGTAGATCATGCTGTTCTGCTTGAGCAGGTCGTCGAAAAACTTGTTCTGGGAGACCAGCTTGGGGTTGTGGGAGGCCTCGTCATCGATCTCAATGGCCACCTTCCGCCCGCCGTTTTCAATCAGGAAGTCGGCAAACCGGCTGTTCTGGTAAATGTCGGAGAAGGGGTACTGGGAGTAGAGATAGCCGGCTTTCTCGGCGCCGAAGGTGTCGGAGAACAGTTCAATGAACAGATCCTCGGCACTGCTGCCGGAGACGGAGCGGTAGGTAGGCATGGAGGTTACCTCACAATCAATATCCAAATTTTTTCAAATGAGTTGAGACACTTCCAGGTGTTCTTTTCAAGATGTTTGCGATTTGCCAGATGTTATTCTTTCTCCGAAAGTACAAGTCATAGAGTTTCTCGCTTTCCTCTCTGGACCACGCCTTCCCGGTATTCGGGTATTGAGTTTTTCGGCGTTCTTTTTTCTCCTTTTGAGCCGCCTCTTTCTCTTTTCTCTGCCGCTCCAGAATAGAAGCATAGGATTCCAGGGAACAATGCTCCAATACCGCCTTTAGTGCTTCTTGTACCACCTCGTTGGCGCAGCAATCCGACGGTGGAAGTGCTCTGCCTGTGAGAGGGTTAATGCCGATGCTCAAATTTTCTACCATGGTTCTGGCCATTAAATCGTCTTTTTCATCCATCAGAAGGCTCCTTTTCCCGCACTTCTTTCAAAAGAATTTTCTTTTCAAATCCACCCCGTTTGTCAGCCTTGTCCGCCCGCACCTGCTCCAATTCTTCCATCGTCCAGCCTCGGGCTTTCACGACCGCCTGCATAACCTCCAGAAGGTCGGCGAGTTCTTCCAGAGATTTGCTCTCCTGATATTCCGCCAGTTCCTCGTTCAGCTTCTGGTCCAAAAGGGACAGGTAGTCCTTGTCAGAAAGTGTTTCGCAGATGCAGTTTTTTCCATCTGCTTTAATTATCTCTGGGATTTGATCACGAACGAGTTTATGGTATTGTTTCATGTCGCAACACTCCGTAATTTACAGGCCCCAATAATACCGTTTCATCATAGCTGCCATCAACTTGCGGCGCTCGGTCAAAAACTCTTCATAGCTGGACGCGTCCATATTTTTTACAGACAAGGGGATACAGTTTTCTTGTAAGTTCTCGTTCAATTGTGACAGGTTGCAAATGTTTCCCAACTCTATTGCTTTGGTTTCGCATTGCATGAACGCCTTGCTAAAATAGTCGCAGGGTGCATCATCGCTAATAGTTTTGTTGACTTGTGTATCAAGATAAATATAATTGGCTACCTGATTGTATTTCGTTTTGCTATCTACGCCATTCTTTTTAAGATAGGCTCTCGGGAAAATGTGGTGGATATCTCCCGCAACAGTAATTAAATCGCTGACTTTTATACCATTCATCAGCAACGAATTGCAGTTCAAATGAACCTGTGCAGCAAGAAACACATTAAAAGCAGGGCTATTTACAGAAGATGTCTCTAAGTTCTGGGGGAGTGTGACAGTCCAGAAAGTATCTGACAATGCGGACGCCTCTACTTCGGATAGAAAATTCTTGAAGCCCTTTTCCTGGATGCTCCGCATATCACGATCCATTTGGGATTCTGGTGAACCGATATAGCGGGAAGTCAGCGTGGTAAGGACGAACCATTTTTGGACATACCGCTTAATTTGGTCGTTTGGAATTTCAGGGGTATCCAATAAAATTAAGTAGAGCGTATAGGCAAAATCCAATGTCATCGCAGAATTCAAAAGCTTGCTGGAAATAAAGCCAGCTCCTTTGATGGCCAGGATAAACTGTGCAAAGTTGTATTCATTGATAAAATTCAAAATGCCGTGCTCCAACTTTTGATAGGAATCAGATACAATGTCCTCGCGAAATTCCTTGGTTTCAAAATCCCTACCAGATAGCAGGCTTACTAAGTCGGCCAATTTTCCACGACGGAATTGATGCATGAAGGAGACTCGCAGCATATCGCTATACCCTGGATCATAGATGTCGTCATAATCTTTTGCCAGCCACTTGATCTTGTCAGCAAAGATTGATTGCTGAAACTCTGTGTCCTTTTTCAGATTTTCATAGAATTCTGGTTTTACTGCTAAATGACAGAAATAGTCCACCGCTTTCCGCATTATACTTCCACCGTGGTCGGTATCTGCGGCCATTTTAGACATGACGAAATCAGATTGGCTTAGAGCGGTTCCCTTGGAGTTGATGCGGATAAATATTTCAGTAACCTCATCAATATCCAGAGAGTGGTCAAGTTCAATTACGCCAATTTGCCGGTTTGCAATTCCGGTAAGCTTGCTAATCTCCTCGGCCAGCTCATCCAAGTCTACATTCGGGTTGTTTTTCGCATATTCGTTTTCAAAGGCTCTTGGCTTAAAATTAGCAGAAAACAGAACAGAGATGTCCGGAATCCATTTTTTGTCCTTTAAATGGGATGCGTCTTGGACGGCGAATCGTTTGCTGTCATCAGCTGCCAGGGGGTTAAACGCTATTTTGATCCGATCTTTTTTAAAATCTTCATCCAAGACTTCTTTTCCAGAAATAGCGGCCATCAAGGCAGTAATTCGTTGTTGACCATCAATTAGGACTTTTTTCCCCTGGGAGTATCCGCCATCCTTGGTCCTTACCGATGGATTTTTCCAGGTGATGATGTACCCAGTGGGATATCCATGGTAAAGAGAATCAATTAGATCCCTAACTTGGCTACGCTTCCAGACAAAAGGACGCTGGATTTCGGGTATGACAAAATCGTTTGCCTCGATGAGGCCGAGGATTGCGTTGACTGAGTATTGCATTAGCGTGAATTTTTCTCCCGGCATATGGAAAACCTCCGTTTTGAGATGTAATCAACTTATTTTTTGTTCTTTAGTTTTTTTAAGATATCCTCATCCGCCGGGCAGAACATAAATTGATCAATTTCATTCACTGTGATCCAGCGAATGTCGTTATGCTCCAATTTCTGCGGAACCCCTTCCTGGATAGTGGCATGGAATAGGGTCAAGTGAACCGTTAAATCTGGGTATTCATGGGTTACATCCATAAATACTTCGCCAACATCCAGAGTAATGGCCAGTTCTTCTTGACACTCCCGAATCAGAGCTTGTTCCTTGGTTTCTCCTGGCTCTACCTTTCCGCCAACGAACTCCCATAGGAATCCTCTTGCCTTATGTGCTGGGCGCTGGCAAATCATAAACTGATCCCGATCCCAGATTAGGGCTGCTACTACCTCTGTCATGCAATCCACCACCAATTGATTTGATTTCTTCTTTTATGCCAGTATAACCACTGTCAGGTTTTGGGGCAAGATGATTTAGAAAAAAGAATTATCAGTTCCAGCTTTTTAAATTGCCAAGATGCTGCATCCAAGAGTACAATCGCTCCAACCAGAATCCAGAAGCAGCAGCATTATGCTGACGGTTTCCAATACAACAAACGCTCTTCATCTTGCGCATCATTCCTTACGGTACGCTTTTATATAGCTGGTCACACTGTTCGAAAACTAAAGGAAAGCGACACAGGCTCGAAATCAGTCTGTACCTCAATAGAGATTCCTAATCCCTGTCAGTATGCATGTCAGACAGAAATTGATCTTGCAAGACATATAATCCGGCACTCTTTCTTTCCTCCCCCCTTTCCATATACATTTTTCTCCAGAAATCGTGCGAATCTATCATTTTTTCTTGAATTTTTTTACTGAACCTGATAAGATAATTAAAACGCTGTTGGTGTTGAATATATGCCAAGGCAGATGGATGAAGAGAAAAGCACTCTGTCAGCTGGCAGAGTGCTTTTACTTTAATAGCTCGGGAGGAGAAAATTTATGGCCGTCAGTTATAAAAAGCTCTGGAAATTACTGATTGATAAGGATATGAAGAAAAAAGATTTGTGTGCAAAGGCAGGCATCAGCCCTGCTTCAGTAACAAAGATGGGCAAAAACGGTCATGTGACAACAGAGATTCTCCTGAAAATTTGTACAGCTCTGGATTGCCAGATTGAAGACATTATGGAGTTTATACCAGAGGACAAATGACTCCCTGACGCCAATAAAGACGAGGTGATTACCATGCCAAAATATCTTGATTTATTTGCGGGAGCCGGAGGTTTGTCTGAGGGGTTTATCAGAGCTGGTTATGAACCCGTTGCTCATGTGGAAATGGACGCAGCTGCGTGCTATACATTAAAGACGCGCGCCGCATACCATTGGCTCAAAAAGCAACAGAACCTTGTGCCATATACCCGCTATTTAAAGGGTGAAATCTCGCGTACAGATTTTTATGATCTGATTCCTGAAGAGATATTGGGTTCTGTTCTCAACTACGAAATTTCACAGGAGACCCTGCCCAGTATCTTCAAGGACATCGATGCGCTTCTGGGAAATGAAAAACTCGATTTAATTGTGGGAGGCCCTCCGTGTCAAGCTTATTCCATCGCTGGACGCGCCAGATCTGAAAACAAAATGGTTGGAGATAAACGAAATTATCTATACAAACTCTATGCAGAATTCCTGAAAAAGTATCAGCCGAAATACTTTGTGTTTGAAAATGTTCTTGGCCTTTTGTCAGCCAAGGACGAAGACGGCACTTTGCATTTCGACAATATGCGTAAATTGTTTAAAACATGCGGCTATACAACAGATTTTCGTCCACTGAATGCATCAGACTATGGGGTGCTTCAAAATAGGAAAAGAATTATTTTAATTGGTTACCGCGGTGAAAAAACAGATTTTTATCCAGAAATTCCTGTAGTTAAGAGCAAACATAAAGTTGGAGAACTATTCTGCGACCTTCCTCCAATTAAAGCTGGAGAAGGTGTTATTACACCAGTGGAAACAGCCCATTACACTGGAAAGTATCTTTTCAGCTCCAAAATAAAAGAATATGACAAAGAGCCAGTCACATTTCATCAAGCACGTCCCAATACTGCCCAAGATTTGGAGATATATCGCATTGTCGTTGACACTTGGAATAAAAGCAAGACAAGGATAGCGTACACGGATCTTCCTGAGCGGTTGCGCACTCATAACAATACCAAAAGTTTTCTGGATCGATTTAAGGTTGTAGCCGGGAACCTAACCTGTGCCCAAACAGTTGTGGCGCACATTTCCCGTGATGGGCATTACTTTATCCATCCGGATATCAGACAAAACCGTTCTCTTACACCAAGAGAAGCTGCCCGGATTCAAACATTCCCTGATAATTATTATTTTGAATCAGTGACTGGGAAACCATCCCGAACACTTGCTTATAAGCAAATAGGTAATGCAGTTCCCGTTTGTCTTGCTTACAGCATCGCTGATGCATTATTGGTTCGATTTACAGAAGGTGACAAAAATGTCGAAAAATCAAACACTTGATGAATTCTACACTGCTTTCAGGGAAGAGGTTTTGTGTGCCTCTGATACCGAAACCAGTGGCTGGACCATAGAAGATTTTCTCACAAATGTCATGATGGAATATCTGGAAGAAGCAGGCGAGGTAACAGATCCTGTTATCTGTCCTTTCCGGGGATACGGTCTCCAGATGAACGGCTATGCAATTTCTGAAGACTACGAATCAGTTGATATTTTTGTCAGCATTTATTCTGATACAGAACTACCACGCTCAGTATCCCAGACGGATGTTGACGCTGCCATTAAGCGTGCGATTCAGTTATACCACAAAGCCATCAATGATCTGTATACATCTTTTCAAAAAGATAATGACACCTATGAGTTTGCCATAACATTACACAAAAACAAGGACAACATAAAGCATGTGCGGATCTGCGCACTGACAAATGGGCTCGTAAAACCGATTACCTTAAAGAACATTACCATCGGTTGCGCAGAGGTCTCTTTCTCTTTGTGGGATATTGATCGATTGTATCGCTGTGTTACTTCCGGCAAAATGCGGGAAACGATAGAAATTGATTTTGAAGAGAAGTTCCAAACAACAATTCCCTGCATTGAAAACAGCACCAGCAAAAAATACAGTGTTTATTTGGCCATCATTAATGGCGATTTGTTGGCTACTCTTTATGATGAGTTCAGAGATCGTTTGCTGGAGAAAAATGTTCGCTCATTCCTTCAGGTAAAAGGCGGTGTCAATAAGGGAATTCGTGATACTCTGCGGGAAGAGCCTGATATGTTCCTTGCATATAACAACGGTATTTCTGTTACAGCGGAGAGCGTGGAAATTGTCCGCGATGAAAATGGAAAACCATCCATCAAGCGTATCAGAGATATGCAGATTGTTAACGGTGGCCAGACTACTGCATCCATTTTCAACGCCAAAAACGACCGTAAAATTGCCGCAGATTTGTCGCAAGTTTTTGTTCAAATGAAAATCTCGGTGATACATTCTGCAGAGGATATGGATGAAATCGTCCCCAGAATTTCGACCTTTGCCAACACTCAAAACAAAATACAAATTGCAGACTTTTCGGCCAATGATCCCTTTCACAGACGTATCGAAGAGCTATCACGTACCATTTGGGCTCCTGCCCAAGGTGGCCTGAAACCGCGAAACTGGTTTTATGAACGAGCACGTGGTCAGTATGCAGATATGCTCACCCGTGAATCCACTACCAAACGGAAAAAAGAATATAAGGAAACGCATCCCTTGTTCACAAAAACAGATCTTGCCAAGTATGAAAACACTTGGGATCAACTCCCTTGGCAGGTCAGTGAGGGAGCTCAAAAGAATTTCCATAAATTTATGCTTCGCTTGAAAGAGCGCAAAGGTTTTGTTCCGGATGAAGTTTATTACCAAAATCTTATTGCCAAAGCAATTCTGTTCCGTCAAACCGAAAAGCTCGTCCAAAGGCAACAATATGGCGGATACCGTGCCAATATTGTTACATATACACTGGCTTTTCTCTCTTTCAAAACCGCCCAGCGTATTGACTTGGAGCGGATATGGAAGGAACAGGCGCTCACCCCGTCTTTGGAGTATGAAATTGTTGAGGTTTCCAAGTTTGTTCAGGCGATAATTGTGAATCCTCCCGGCGGGGCCAATGTAGGTGAATGGTGCAAAAAAGAAAAGTGCTGGCAGGCGATCCGCGAGCATGAATACACAATCAGCGATAAACTTCAGAGCGAACTGTTATCCGTAGCACGACCGGAGGCTATCAGTCAACCAGCAACCGGAAGTATTGATTCTCTTACAGAAGAAGAACTTGCGCTCATCGATAAAGCTTCAGCTATTCCGGCAGAGACTTGGTTTGCTCTGTCGCGCTGGGCCAAGGAAACGAAGAACTTCCAACCCTGGCAGCGCAGCCTGCTGTTCTCCGTTGGTACTTTGGCCGCTCGAGGACAGAAGCCCAGCATAAAGCAAGCAACACATGCCGTTAAAGCCTATCAGGCTGCACTTCAAAAGGGCTTTACCATTTGACACGATAGGAGGGATAGCCATGATGGAATGGCAAGACTATGTAGCACAACTGCTGTCACAGAAAAGCAGTTTCGACGGAATTAGTCTATCCTTTGAAGATAACGCTCATTCTGTGGGCATACCTCCTATTATCAAAGCCAGCGTTTTAATGCTTGATAAAATGATTGCACACCAGGGAAAATTCAACATTCTTGTTTTCCCGGAACGTATTCAGTCAATTTTTATCTTTACACTGATCAAGTTGCTGCACAATATAGCTGAAGGTAAAATCGAGCGTGCTTATGATCCTGAAGCGTTTAAACCTGGTGAAAAATTAAAACTTGGAAACGCTGTTGTTGAATTCGTCGGCATAGAAGGAAGAAACAGTGAACAAAGAATGCGGATTAAAGTTGTTGATAAAGGTACGCCGCTAATCATTGATGCTCCTATTGAAAACTTTCCGTTGTTTCAACGAACCAATACACAACGACGTTTGAGTACTTACAATCAATATATAGAAGAAAAGAGGAAGTTAGAAGATGCCTCTGGTTGCCTGACACCAGATGAAAAGTTCCTAACATTGCTTTCTGATTACAGAACACACATGGATAGTTCTATCGTAAATATGACCTCGGTAATCAATGCCAAAGAATTGTTTTCTATCTGTAAGTTGTGTGGCCGCGATATTAAGGACATTCTTCTTATTGGGCATGCTGATTATGAGGGAAATGTCAGAAATATCGGTGCCGGGCAACTTGATGGTATTCCGGCCATTGTTCTTGCATCAGATTTATATGCAATAGCTGCACTGGCGGAACAAGGGCATCCTATTCAGTCCATTATTATTGACGGTTCCAATGCCAATACTCTGCTGAGTCAGATGGACGCACTTGATGAATTGATGCGTTTGGGTGTTCCAATCACATGCGTAACTGATATCGTTAACTCTTTTGATTTGCAACCATTTCTGGACAGGCAGTTTAATCTGTGGCGGTGGGATGAGACCAGCATTACGGATCGCCTTTATAATGTCAGCACGCTGAGTTCTGACCGAAAAACCAAACACTGTGCAAAGCGGAAAGTTGAATATCTTGCGATGGACGGCAATGAAGTTAGTATTGCTATTCGCAAACTATATTCTCATCGGATAGAGGCACAAACGCAGTCCGCTCAAATGCTCAAATTGTTTGACAGGTTGTTTTCTCTCTCGTTCATTGCCCTTCGCGAGACGGTCCCCTTTGTTGAAACTCAACTGTCCCAGCCAAGACTTACTCTGGATGAGTGCGGGAGTATTCTTGCCTGTGAACGGAATTACCTCGCACCTAAAACTTATGATGATTATGTCACAATTATAGATTGTTTGAAAAAAATCTTTACTAAGGGATACCCCCTCCCCAAACATGATGCTTTAGCCGACATATTGCAAAAGGAAAAATATAAAAGCCTCTGCATTGTTGTTCCAGAACGCTTTGAAAAAAAGCATGTACAGGAATACTGGCAGATGTGGTGTCGCAGGCAACGGCTTATCACACAGGTTTATGTTCTGTACCCGGCAGAGTATTATCCTGTGCAGGCGTCACAGTTTTCTGCAACAATCGTTGTCGGTTGGCTGAAGCGTGCTATTATGCGAAAAATCCTTTATGGTTTCAATACTCAAATATATACGGTTTTGCTGTATGACTACGAAAAACGCTGGAAGAACTACGATACAACAAAGTGGAATACAGCCCTTGACAATTTTCAAAATCGACAGGCCATAGAAAAGTCTTTTAATACGGAAAAAATTCATGTGTCTACCAGCCGATTTACTCCGGTACAGCCTGTTCCGGAAGACACTCCGAAAACGGATGAGTTTGCTGAAATTGAAGTGGTTCTCCGGGAAAATAAATACCGTCAATATGTTGCCAGAGGCGGACAGAAAGCTGCAAATGAAACAACAGAAGCAATTCCCGTTAACTATGTGGGTGGTTACCTGGCGTTTTATCGTACTGGTCATAAGGTTATTTCAGCGACCAATATTATCATGAATGACGCTGACAAAATAGACTCTGTCCTGCCCGAACAATTAAAAATGGGTGATTTTGTTGTTGTCCGTGAAACCTCTAAAGACCTGATCCGCGAGATGGCGGATGTAATTTTAAACCGATCAGGAAAGACTGAAATGCGGGAAATGGCAGGCAAGTGGAAAGAAGCTCTGGAAATTGAGACGTTGTTCTATTCAGATGACAAAATTTATCAGCACTTGCAGGATGCCGGGTGTTCCAAAGGGCAACAGGCAGTACATGGTTGGATTCATGACGATGATGTTATTGCTCCACAAAGCAAGCAAGACTTGGAGTATATCGCTGTGGCGACTGGCAGCAGCGTCTTAAAGGAGCTGCTGGATCAAGTATATGATGCAGCACAAATAGTCCGCAGCGCTCATGTTCAGGCTGGCAGAGTGTTATCAATGCAATTGAGAAACCGGATTGTTGAAGCATTAAAGGAGTACGGAGATATTGATCCTTTCAACATCTGGGAACCTATAGAAATGCAGGTTGATGGAATTGGGACGGTTCGTATCTTGAAGATCATCGATATTGGAACGCCTATAACAGTTGACATAGCAGATACCAACCGCCTTATTGGTGATGAATAAGGAGTTTTGTTATGGCCATCATGATACCTTCTGTGATTTCTCCGGAGGTTAAATCCAATGCAGAACGAAAAATTTTCGAATGGTTTCAAAATGCACCCGGAACAGACAAATGGATCGTCCTGCATTCTCTCGGAATTGCAACCCACAATAAAGTAATATACGGAGAAACGGACTTTCTTGTCCTTGCTCCCAAGCTTGGGATCTTTGCACTTGAAGTTAAAGGTGGCCGAGTCAGACGAGAGAATGGTATCTGGTATTTTACCAACAGATATGGCAAGACAAACAGCAAAGTTCGGGGGCCGTTTGATCAAGCAAGAGACGGAATTTTCAGTATTGTTGATGCGATGAAAAAACGTATCGACATTGAGCATCGTCATATTGAAAATGTGCTGTTCGGTTACGGCGTTATGTTTCCGGATATTGAATTTACTTCTACTGGAATTGAAGAAGAACCATGGCAGGTGTTTGACTCACGTGACGGTGCCAATGTAAAGCAATTTATTAAACGGCTTTCAGATGGCACCAAAGCTAAATGGGAGTCCCACTATGGTCCTGTCAACGATTCTAAACTCCCTGATTCTTCGGATGTCAGATATATGGCATCGCTTCTCCGTGGTGATTTTGATTGTATAGTCCCAATGAGTGCACAGCTCCGTAATGCAAGTGATGCACTGATTGCACTGACAAAAGAACAATATCGTTGTCTTGACCAACTGGATGACAATCCAAGATGCCTTATTCAAGGTCCGGCAGGTACTGGGAAAACACTCCTTGCTATTGAGGAAGTTAAAAAGTCTGTTGCACGCGGTGAGAAAGTTGCATTGTTCTGTTTTAATGCCAATCTTGCAGATTGGCTAAGCAGTTACTTTGAAAACATGCCGGAGGCTGTGCGTCCTAAGTATATCGGGACATTCCATAAGTATATGACTCAGGTTGCCAGAGAGGCTGGCCTTCTGCCCATATATCCACAAGATTCGGACAAGATTCAGCAGTATTACCAGAGCGATCTTCCTGAAGCTGCAGCAATTGCGCTGTTGGATGGCGGTGAGCTGTATGACAAAATAGTTGTGGATGAAGCACAGGATCTGATACGGGACAGTTATTTGGAGGTTATGAGTACTTGTCTGGAAAAAGGCCTTTCCAGAGGTCGCTGGACGATGTTTGGAGATTTTTCCATGCAGGCAATTTATGCAGATGGTATGTCCGGTGCCGGGATGATAGAGAAGCTGGAAGATCAAACCGCTTTTATTCGTTTTAAACTAACAATAAACTGTAGAAATACAAAGCCAATCTGCAAGGAAATCGAAACCGTAACCGGCTTTAAGGCCCCACATAATCTTTGGACCAAGGTTGATGGTCCTCCGGTACAGTATATTACTTGGTCTACAATGGAAAACCAGTGTAAAAAACTGCAGACACTGCTTAAACAGCTGGCAGACGCACATATCAGCCCTGAGCAAATCACAATTTTGTCCCCCAAGCGAAGAGACGATTCTGTTGTTTCCATGCTTGACGGGTATCCGATAAAAGATTTTAAAGTGCCAATTGGAGTGAACACAACTTTTTGTACGATTCAGGCATACAAAGGCCTTGAAAACACCGTAATCATCCTGACGGATATTGAAAATTTTTCTTCAGATAAGCTGATGTATGTCGGTCTGAGTCGCGCATGCTCTGGTCTGTTCATTTTGGAGACAGATGCAGCCAAGAGAGAATACGACAACCTTTTGATGAGGAGGCTATTCAATGAGTGATACCCGGCGAGATCAATTGATTGATTATATTGAAAAAGAGTTTATTGGCCCGGATCCCATTGACTGGCCGGGTATGACGCAAAGAAATGGCGAGGAAATTCTAACGACCGATCCTCCCCGGACACGATACATTGCTGGCATTTTGTATCCGAGGGAGACGACGGATACAGATGTAGATACCCGAGAAGGAGAAAGTGAACCCGTAACAGACCTTGAGGGTGAAGATCCTGGTGCTGAGCTGGTAAAGAAATCCAGAGCTACCCCTGAGTTTCTGGAAAATGCGGAAGAACTGATCAATCGGTCCAATGCATACAGGCAATCGGCAATCAGCATCACTGTCGCAATCAAAAGCGAAGACAATATCCGTGTGAAAGTATCGGCAGGTACATATACTACACTAACGGCTATTGATCCCAAAACCGAGCGAAAAGTTACAACATATCCCCGTACAGCGCTTTCTTGGGAAAATGACGGAAATCCGCTTATACTTCCCACCGCTGATAAAAGTTTGCGCAAGGAACCTATCGGGAATACGGGATTGCAATTTGACATTACATATCGCTATAAGGCCGGAAACAGCACAATCTATACCTTTACACTGGAAAACACCAAGGGAAAAAGGGGCTCTTCCGTCAGAGACGATGAATGTTTCTTCCAAGTCAAATTTACATTGTTTTCCGAAAAAGGTTTTTCCCCACTTTCTGAAGGACAGCGAATTACCGAAGATGAGGATTACCGTTCCAACCAGCTCTTGTATCGCGATATCCACAATTTCGCAATAGGACATGGTTGTGCTGCCGATTGGGAGGAATCTGATACCGTTGGATGGATTTCCACGGCTATTTTCCCCCAATATGATATTAAACCAATTGTCCCCAGCACAATTGACGGCGTATCTCTTGAGATGCTTAAAATGAGCCCTTATGGTAGTTTCTCCGAGACAGTCAGCGAGCTTCGTCTGATGTGCGAAAAGTACCGTGAGTGGATTAACGGGCTTCGTACAATCCGAAAGAGTTTGTCGCCTGAATATGCAATTACAGCAGATAGACATATACGCAACTGTGATACTTGCCTTTCCCGCATGGAAAAAGGCATCGATTTGCTGGAACAAAATGAAGAAGTGCGAACTGCGTTCCAATATATGAATCTGGCGATGCTGATGCAACAGCTTCACTATAATCTTCCGTTGCAGCGATGGGAAGATGATGGAATCAATGATATCCGTTTAATCAATCCGGTAAATCTTCCGGAAGTAACAAACAGCAATACATGGTATGGGGAGAAAACACGCTATGGTAAATGGCGCCCATTTCAACTTGCATTTGTATTGATGAATCTTCGCTCCATGTACGATCGTGATTGCAATGAGCGTGGTATTGTAGATTTAATCTGGTTTCCAACTGGCGGTGGCAAAACAGAAGCGTACCTTGGCCTGTCCGCATATACAATTTTTATTAGGCGCCTTTTGAACAAAGAGGACAAGGGAACTGCTATTCTTATGCGTTATACATTGCGCCTGCTGACCGCACAGCAGTATGAGCGGGCTTCCGCTATGATTTGTGCATGTGAGCTGCTTCGCAAGGAACACGAGGACCTGTTTGGGAAGAACAGGATTACTATCGGCCTTTGGGTTGGCGGCACGACGACGCCCAATCATATGGATGGTTCCGAAGGTGCAGTAAAAAAATTTGAAAAGCTCAAACAAGACGGCAAAGAGAATCCTTTTGTCATACTAAAGTGCCCTTGGTGCGGCGCCCAAATGGGTGCAATTCAGCGTGGAAACATTTGGGAGATTGCCGGATATAAAAAAGTGATGGGCCCACACAAGAAAGCCAAAATTGTGTTTAGATGCCGAAATCATAATTGCGACTTTTCAAAAGAAGACCTTCCCCTGTTTGTGGTAGACGATGCCATCTATGAATCAACGCCTACATTGTTACTGGGGACAGTGGACAAATTTGCCATGTTGCCATTCCGGCCAAAAGCACAGTGCCTTTTTGGCTATGAAAACGGTGAAAAGAGGACATCTCCAGACCTGATTATCCAAGATGAGCTTCACTTGATTTCCGGGCCTCTTGGTTCCATGGTTGGTCATTATGAAACACTGATACACGAACTCTGTACAGTCAGAACACCATCCAGTGAAATTCATCCCAAAATAATTGCGTCCACAGCAACAATCAGCCGGGCCAAAACCCAGTGTCATGCCTTGTATGGATGCAAAGAAGAGGAAGTTTTCCAGTTTCCACCTCCCGGACTGGATGCTGGTAATTCTTTCTTTGCCGAAGAGGATCGCGAGCGAAATGGACGGCGATATGTCGGCATTCTTGCGACAGGTTCGTCTTCTGATGCAACAACTGCAATTCGCTTGTTTGCAGCATTGTTATATGGAGCAAAGGCAATGAAAGTTGAAAAGGAAGCTGACCGAGATCCCTATTGGACAAACATCGGATATTATAACAGTATCCGTGAACTCGGACAAGCTGCCACATGGATTCGGGCGGATATTGACCAGCATTTGGATGTCATGTATAAGCGCCGATTTGACGACAAGCGTTACTCAACAAAGGAAGAATACCGCAAGAGCAGACGATACATCTGGCGCGACGAAGAACTTACCAGTCGTATTTCCGGCAGTGATGTTACTGCAAGCCTTGCCAATCTCGGAATTTGCTACCCTGGTGAAGAAGATGCAGAGGGCAAGGTTAAAGAACATCCTATCGATATATGCCTTGCAACCAACATGATTTCTGTTGGCCTTGATGTATCAAGGCTCGGCTTGATGACAGTTGCCGGTCAGCCTAAAACAACTTCGGAATATATCCAGGCAACAAGCCGTGTCGGCAGAAATGCTTCGGATGCGCCCGGTATTGTGTTTGTGCTTTACCGTCCAGGCCGCCCTCGGGATAAATCTCATTATGAACATTTCAAATCTTATCATTCCAGAGTATACTGCAGTGTCGAACCTACCAGTGTTACACCTTTTTCGGCACCTGTCCGTGAAAGGGCTCTGCATGCTATTATGATAGGAATGATGCGGCTTGAAAGTGACAGTCGTTTCAACGAAGATCCGCCTATCTATCCTGATAAAGAACTGCAGGAAAGAGTACTCAGCATTATCGAAAATCGCGTGGACGATATTGACAGCGAGGAACTGGATGCAACACTGGACCGGATTGAGTATATCCTCCAATGTTGGGAGGATTGGAATCCGAGAAAATGGGAGCCCGCAAAAAATCCAGACCGGTCCTATGCAGACCCGGTTCCCCTGATGTATTCTGCAGGTAGTCATCCAAATGAAGCATGGCGTTCGCAAGGGTTTGAAACACCCACTTCCATGAGAAATGTAGATGCGTCCTGCGAAGCAGAAGTTCTGACTAACAGATATACTGTACAGGAGGGCTAAAAATGGCATATTCCAATAAACCAATGCGCCGAAGTGCTTTGATTGGCCCTTGGGGTGTGGGAGCAATTGTACCTTTTCCTAACGATGAATCACTGATGATTGCCGGCCTGGATATGTGGCGCTATAATGATTCCACTCCATTCATTATTGAGGACGAACGTTTGCAGCGTCGCTTGGGAGTACAGGAGCTTCGCTGGCCACCTGACTTCAGGGAAAAGAATGCAGATCCTAAAAATTGTTTTTTGAAAATTCCTGCTGTACGCTTCCCAACATGGCACTACTGCCCATTCTGCGGTACGATGCAAAAAACAACATTGTATCAGCAACAACCAGAGTGTGATTGTTACCAGTGGCCCAACGGCCGCAAATGCAACCCATCTTTCCGACATAAAAGGAAGCTGATTCCTGAACGATTTATTGTCATCTGTCCTGATGGGCACATCGATGATTTTCCGGTAGCAGAGTGGGTTCATCATAATAGCGGACATGTATATAACCCCGCTACTTGCAGGATTAGAAGAAGTACTGGTGGTGCATCAGCTTCTCTGAGTGGTGTTTTTTATGAGTGCTCCTGCGGTGCCAAACGGAGTATTGCCGGAGCTACTATACCTGGCGCATTAGCTAAAATTGGATACCAATGCAAGGGCGCAAAGCCTTGGTTGGGAATAGAAGCCGACCATGACCATCCCTGCGGAAACCCTGAAATTCGAGTGGTGCTCCGTGGTGCTACCAATGTATGGTTTGCGGATACCAGAAGTTCTCTATATATTCCAACCGATGGTGATAGTACTCAAAAGAAAATCATTGGAATTTTAGATACATATTTTGATATTCTCAGCTCCTCCAGGATTGAAGGAGAATGGAATCGGGTACCAATCGACAAGCTTGCTGAAACCTATCATCTTGATAAAGATGAGCTCTTTGAGGCATTCATTCGACGTGACCGAGGTTTGGAAGGATTGTCTGATATATCAGAGGACATGACGGAAGATGCTTACCGCTTAGCTGAATACAAGGTTCTTATTAAGAACAGTGGAAGCGATGCACAGCGATTCCATTCTAAAAACTATCCGATTGCATTCTATGATCCAATCATAAGCAAATATTTTAAGAGCATTTCTCTTGTGCACAAATTGCAAGAAACCCGCGCGTTTGTAGGATTTTCCCGTACTGAACCGAAGGAAATGTCAATTTCTGAGCGTAAGAAAATGCTTCGGATTGGTGATGACAACTGGTTGCCTGCGATTCAGGTACAGGGTGAAGGTATTTTCTTTGAGTTTAACAAATCTGAGTTGGAAAATTGGGCAAAACGGCCTGCTGTCGTGGAAAGACTGAAGAACCTGCAGACCGCCTATAAGAAATCCCGTTTTGGAGCCAATTCTTCAGGTAATTTGCGGCCTGAATTCGTATTGATTCACACATTTGCCCACTTGCTCATTAACCAGCTCAGTTTTGAATGTGGCTATGGTAGTTCCTCTATTCGCGAGCGCATTTACTGTGAAAAGACTGATAATGAATACGGAATGTATGGCGTCTTGATTTACACGGCGTCCGGCGATTCTGAGGGTTCTCTTGGTGGCTTGGTTCGGCAAGGTACAAAAGGACACATTGAAGATACTGTTCGGGATGCAATCAGAAATGCAGCGTGGTGCTCTTCTGATCCGGTTTGTATTCAGTCTTTGGGGCAAGGTCCGGAATCCTGTAATCTGGCTGCATGCCACAATTGTGCTTTGCTTCCTGAAACCTGCTGCGAGTGTGGTAACAGGTTATTGGACCGTGGCACAGTTGTTGGCACCTTGGATGATAAATCTATCGGATTCTTTGCAGAAATTCTGGAGTGATGAGGTGGAAGTATGCTTGTTGTCCTGTCACAAAAAGTAGATAGTGCATCTTCCTATGCAGATGAACTGTTCCGCTCATACCACTACCCTGCAAAGTATAAAAATCAACTTCATAAAGGCGATATTTTTATTTACTACCAAGGGAATCGCTACGACAAAAGCCAGCGGTATTATTTTGGGATGGGAACTGTCAACGAAATCCTGACTGCAGATGGTGAAAACTATTACGCCAAATTGGTTGATTGCCAGAGATTTGAAAAAAAAGTACCGATTTATCTTCCGGATGGTGGATATATAGAGCAACTTGGATTTGAAACCGTTCGTAAAAGTATTAATCCACCTTGGCAGAGTTCTATTCGACCGTTGTCCCAAGAGGCATACGATTATATATTGAGCGCTGCTGGCATTCATCTTTCTCCGGACGCTGCAGAGCGGGACTCAGTTGATATGCTAAAAGACAAATTAAAGATTGCGGTAAAAGATTTTTATGTTGAGGGTAATACTTCCGCAATACATCGTATTGAAAGCATCGCGTCTGCCATAGGCAAAGCAATGTCGGACAAGGAAACAGCGAAGGTTCGCACTAAAGATACTCAGCACGCTGATACAGTAATTTATGTTAAAAATCTCTCCTGCCTTCTTGATTACTGTAAATCCATGAAGATGTCATATTCGTATAAGCCTATTCTGATCTTGGCACTTCTCCACTTTGGGGATAAGAGTGGCTGCATTACTATTCAGGAGGCCGCGACGTTTTTCCGCAAATATTATGCAGACAGAAAAGCACACGGTTTGCCAGTCGAAAAGAAGCCGTGTATTTATCTGAGAGATGATGTAACCGATAAGCAGATAATCACAAACCTTATTGCCAATCCCGTGAAGGCCTTGATTGAAAGCGGCTATTTTTTCTATAATGAAAAGTCTCAACTATTCTTTGTTTCGCCAAGTCTTTGGGGAGAAATTGATAGCTCCGGCAAGTCTATGATTATAAAAATATGTCATCAAAAGCTAAGAGAGTATTATGATGACTGATTGAAACGGAGGGATTATTATGGCGGATGTACATTCGTCCGAAACTCGAAGCTATAATATGTCCCGTATCCGGAACAAGGATACCAAGCCCGAAGAGTTTGTCCGAAAGTATCTCTTTTCCAAAGGGTTCCGCTATAGGAAAAACGATGCCCGGCTTCCAGGGAAACCGGACATCGTTCTTCCCAAATATAAAGCGGTGGTTTTTGTAAACGGATGCTTCTGGCACGGGCATACAGGTTGTCGCTACTTTGTATGGCCTAAAAACAATTCGGAGTTTTGGAGGGAAAAAATAATCGGTAATATAGCCCGAGATCAAAAAAACTACGAATTGCTCCGAGAGCTTGGATGGCATGTTTTTGTAATATGGGAATGTGAGCTAAAACGTTCTGTTATGGAAAAAACTTTGGATTCTCTGATTAATAATATAAAACAATGTCTGCAAAGTACAACTAATCTGTAAGCATATCGTGTACTCAAACAAATGCTGCCTTATGTGGCAAAAGGAGATAATTCTTATGGCGACCATTCGATGCCCGCACTGCGGAAGTCCCGTAAAAATCCGGGGCAACCGGTGGGAGTGCGGCTACTGCGGTGATTTCGGCAGCATCTCCTCGCTCCATCCCTCGGAAAAGGCCAAACTGATGCAGGCGGCCACACCCACTATCCAGGTCACCGTCACGGTGGCGGATTCCTCTGAGGAAGAGCCGCCCCGCCGGTTTTCCCGGGCTGAGTTGGAGGACATGGTGTGCCGGTGGGACTTTGACGAAAACGAGTGGGCCTGCCGGGACCTGCTCATCGCCGCCTTTCCCCAGGCGGCCAGCCGCTGGTCCCAGGAGGAACTGGCGGAGATGCACACCATGGACCTCCTGGTGGAAACTGCACGGCGTGACCCCCAGACCGCCCTTGAGATGGCGAAACTGCTGCTCAACACGGCAGAGGAACACCTCCAAAACGAGGAGGCGGCCAATCAACTGCTGGGCTGGGATCTGTATGACCTGCTCTCCAGCGACGACATGCTGCCGCTGCTGGTGGAGGAACTGAAGTGGGATGACCGCCTGGCCCGCCAGCTGTTCCAGAGCGCCTATGTGGACCGGCCCCAGGAGGCAATCCTGGACGCCTGCGGCCGCTTGGGCGAGAAGGAACTGCAGCGGAAGTTGCTGGAACTCCTGGACTGCAATCCCTTCTCCCACGACGAGATCGAGTTGGAGATGGACGGGGAATAACCGTAGTGGTTCCTCCGGCCCGTATTCTTTGTATAGGCGTGCTAAAAACTGATACACCTGAGGGGCAGAAATGACTTGCTTTCAGGCTTCGCCAGAGTTACAATACCCCAAACCCGAACAGCGAAAAGAGCCCTTCTGAACAGACAGCGGCAGCGGATGCCGCGCCTGGTCAAGAAGGGCTCTTTGACCACATGTTTGACCACAGACAGCGCTGGAGCACTCGGAAACAGTGGAATTAAGAGTGTCAAAGAGTGAGCGGAATGTAGCGAAAATAGTTAAAACCCATTATAAGCAACCACAAAAAATTTGGTTCAAGCGTTTGGGAGCGTGAGGCCGGCGTTCGAGCCACATTTCCCCAAAATCCCGGAAACCTCTGGGACGCTAAGGCCGACGGAGTTTTACCCCTCGCCGGGAACTGGTCAAAAACCGGCGCTGACCCCATATTTGACCACAGTTGGAAAATTTCATAACCGGGTGTAGCGCAGTTGGTAGCGCGCTTGCTTTGGGAGAATCCGCCCAGGCCACCCCACAACTTCATATCCGGGTGTAGCGCAGTTGGTAGCGCGCTTGCTTTGGGAGCAAGATGCCGGGAGTTCGAGTCTCCCCACTC
>CALWYB010000101.1 GCA_944385665.1 uncultured Oscillospiraceae bacterium | reverse complement strand
TGTTCCAGGATGGGCAGGCATTGTATTACGGCCTCAACGCCATTTCCTCAAACCTGATTATGGCGAACCGCAAGCTGCTGAAAAACCCCAACGGATTGTTTCTTGGTACGCCCGGATGCTTTGCCGGTGATACCCGGATTCTCCTGGCAGACGGCAGCGCCGCCTCCTTTGAGGAACTGCTGGCCCGCGGTGTGGAGGAAATCGAGGTCAAGACCTTTGATGACGAAACCGGGCAGGTTATCACTGCCATGGCGCGGGATATTCGCATTGAGAAATACGCGGATGTCTTAAAGCAGATCACGTTGGAGGACGGCACCACTTTCCGCTGTACGGAAAGCCATCTCATTATGGATGACGCCGGGGAGTATATGCAGGCGGTGGATGTGAAGGAAGGCCAGAAATTGAGCGGCGGCCATACCGCGGTGCGGGTATCAGTGCTGAAACTGCCCCGAAAAGTGCCGGTGTATGACCTGACCGTCCCCCGCTATATGAATTTCCTGCTGGAAAACGGGCTGGTCGTCCACAACAGCGGAAAATCATTCAGCGCGAAACGTGAGATCGTCAACGTGTTCCTGCTGACGGATGATTCTATCATCATCGCAGACCCGGAAAATGAATATGGCCCGCTGGTAAAACGCTTTGGGAAACAGGGGCAGGTCATTGACCTTTCGCCCACTTCCTCCAACTATATCAATCCGCTGGACATCAACCTGGATTACAGCGATGACGAGAACCCCATTACATTAAAGAGCGATTTTGTCCTCTCTTTGTGTGATCTGATTATCGGCGGCAAGGATGGGCTTACCCCTATCGAGAAAACCATCATTGACCGCTGCACCCGCCTGGTCTACCGGGATTACCTGCAGGACCCCCGCCCGGAGAATATGCCAATCCTGGGGGATCTGTATGAGCTGCTTCGCAAGCAGAGCGAGCCGGAGGCCCAGAATATCGCCACTGCCCTTGAAATCTATGTCAACGGCAGCTTAAATGTGTTTAATCATAGGAGCAACATCGACATGGACAGCCACCGCGTCCTGTGCTTCCAGCTTAAATCCCTGGGCAAAGCCTTAAAAGAGATTGGGCTTCTTATCATGCAGGATGCCGTGTGGAACCGCGTTACCGCCAACCGGGAGAAGCATAAAACGACCTGGTTCTATATTGATGAATTTCATCTCCTGCTCAAAGGCCAGACCGGTGCTTTTTCCGTTGAGATCTGGAAGCGGTTCAGAAAATGGGGCGGGATTCCGAGCGGCCTGACGCAAAATGTGAAGGACCTGCTGGCTTCCCGTGAGATCGAGAATATCTTTGAAAACTCGGATTTCATCTACATGTTGAACCAGGCCCAGGGCGACAGGCAGATTCTGGCAAAACAGCTTGGGATCAGCCCGACGCAGCTTTCCTATGTGACCCACAGCGGCCCCGGCGAGGGCCTTTTGTTTTTCGGAAATGTGATTATCCCCTTTGTCGATCACTTCCCGAAGGACACCAGCCTGTATCAGATCATGACAACCCGCCCGGAGGAAGTCGCGGAGGCTGGAACGTGATAATCTTCTTCACCGCCTGGCGTATGGGAGGTGATGCAGTTGCCAAGGGATGAAGAATTTAGAGCAAAGGAAAAGAAATTTCACAAGATGACCCGTGATGGGCTGGTGGAACGGGGCGCGGCCTCCGGCGAGGAAACCCGTATCAGTGGCCGGGAACAGGATTTTGATTTGCGGCAGGCAAGGGATTCTCCTGATTCTTTGGAGGACCTTTCGGCCAAAGCCCGCCACACCCGGCAGCAAAGGCCGAAAGACGGTGACGCCTCGCAGGTGGAGCCAGTGGAGGACGCGGATGCTTCCCCTCTGGAAGATTCGCAGCCGGAAGCCCATGAGGACGCCCCATGGGAGGAACCGCGGGAGAAATCCGGCAAACGGCGTACCCGCTACCAGCAGAAGTTTTCCGAGTCCAGCAGCGCCAGTGAAGCGGCTACCGAGCAGCCCCGCACCTCAAAACTGCAATTTGCCGAGGACGAGCTGCCGCCGGATGCCCCCGGCAAAAAGCTGGTAAAGGCCCAGCAGAAGGCGGAACGGACCGCCCGGAAGCTGGAACAGGCCGAAGGCAGCCTTCCGGCCAGGCGGAAACTGCGGCTGGAGGTGGAGCCGGACGCTGCCACCGGCAACGCCAAACGGCGCTTAAAATTTGAAAAAGAGGTGATCTCCCAACAGGAACACATAAAAGGCGCCAAACCTCTGCGCCCGGTGAAAAAAGGCGCAAATGCGGCTATCGGATATGCCCATAAGAAGATCTATGAGAATGAGCATGAAAATGTGGGCATTGAGGCGGCCCACCGCACAGAGCTGGTGGCCGAGGGCGGGCTTCGCGCCCTGAACCACCGCCGGAAAACCGCGCCTTACCGCAAGGTGTCCCGGCTGCAGAAAAAGACGGTGAAAACCCGCGCAAGGGCGGCTTACCAGCAGGCCCTCCATGATAACCCGCAGTTACGGAGCAATGTGTTTTCCCGCATGTGGCAGAAGCACCGCTTAAAAAGGGAGTACGCCAAGGCCGCCAGGACCGCCCGGCGCACCGGGCAGGCTGCCGGGAAAACTGCCGCTGTCACGAAAAAAGCCGGAGGCGCGGTTGGGCGTTTTGCCAGCCGCCACCCGGCCCTCTGCCTGATGGCGGCGCTGTTGTTCCTGATCGTTGTTCTGATTTTTTCGCTCTTTTCTTCCTGTTCCAGTATGGGGACGGGCGGGATCGGCGCGATTGCGGCGTCCAGTTATACTGCGGAAGATCAGGACATCAACAATGCCGAGCTGGTTTATACGGAATGGGAAACCGACCTGCAGATGCAGATTGACAATGCCGAAGCAGACCACCCCGGCTATGATGAATACCGCTACCATGTGGGCAATATCGGGCACAACCCCTTT
>CALWYB010000100.1 GCA_944385665.1 uncultured Oscillospiraceae bacterium | reverse complement strand
AAAAAATGAGTGATCCTGGATATTTTGATGGAAGAGAAGGTTTAATAGGAATATATCCTGTGCCACAAGGCGTTAGAAAGGTAGATATATATTACAGAAAGAAGCCCAAAATGGTTACTTCTTTAGACGATTATATAGAATTAGACGACAATTATATTGATTTAGTGAAATATAACATTATGTCTATTATAGCAATGTCAGGACATAATCCAGATGTAGAGCTAGCAAACGAATATATACTTTTGTATAACAATTTAGTACAAAAAGCAAATGAAAATAAATATGAACAACAACCAGGTTATCCAATTATAAAGAAATTATATAAATTCAAAAGGAGGAGATAATATTGCAAACTAACCCATATTTACAAAATGTACAAGTGAAAAGTAGTAATCAGATTAATTATTTATCTGGTGGTATAAGTAATATTTATCCTCCTCAAGCAATACAAGATGATGAATGCCAAGATATGTACAATATGTGTTTAGATAATTACCCTGCTATACGAACCAGAATAGGAAGAACTATGGTAAAAAATCCTGGTTTAAAAGGAGCAGACATTAAATACTTTGGAGTTGCTGGAATAAAATACTTATTTTACATACAAGGAACACAGCTAAAAGATATGCAAGGAACAGTAATAGCAAATGATATTACAGGAAATAAGTTTAATCATGTTTATTATGCAGACGGTAATAATGAATATATGATTTTGTATGGAGATGGTGTAACACCAACTAGACATAAATTGCCACTAAGTCCACTTAATACTCCAGAAATAGTGCCACTACCAAAAGATAGCGAAGAACACGATATTGTTTTTGAGCATATGTGCTATCACAAAAATAGAATGATGGCTAGTAAAGGAAATATGTTGTACTTTAGTGCATTGCAGAATCCAATGGACTGGACTACTACAGAAAATAGTAGAGAAGATAGAGTACCTAACTGTAATCAAATAACTGGATTAGTTTCTTTTGATGACAAATTAATAGTATTTTCGCAAGAGAATATGCACTTGTATTATGGCTCAAACGTAATAGCAGGACAAGCAGACTCATATACTTGTGTTTCGTTAGACAACAATATTGGTTGTTATGACCAATGTACATGTAAAGTACATAATTCAATGCTTTATTGGTTGTTTGGGCGTTCTATTTATGAATATGACGGAAGCTCAATAAGACAGATAGAAGAGCCAACGGGAAACAACAGCGTTTCAGGAGGAATAAAGCAATACATTTATGGAATTACATTAAATGAAGCTAAGAATATAAGTGTAGCTGCAAGTGAGAATAAGGTGTACTTCTGGTTTCCAGATTACAAATTTTTCTTAATATTTGACCAAAGATTAAGAAAATGGACTAAAGAACTACAACCAACAAATAATGCAGACGAATTGTATTATACAACAATATGCGATAGCTATAACGATTTAAACTTTAGTCAAACTCCTAACCCTGTATATGCTTTAACTAATAATGGAACTATATATGAACTTACAGGAGGAAAAAGAGAAGCTAATGTATACACTAGAACTTATGGAGAAGATGAGTTTGTAGATAGTGACAATGTTACATATCAAGAACTTATACCTTTTTATATGAAAACTAAAGAATTTAAAAATGGTGTGTTAAGTAAGAAAAAGTCGCTAACTGCATTGTGGTTCAATTATGACTTAGCAGAAAATGCAGAAGTCAACATAAAAGTAATTACTGATAGTAATAAAACATATGAAAAGAAAAAAGCCTTAAGCCCAGGCGTAAATAAAACAGAGTGTGTTCTTATTCCAAACGACATGCAAGACGTAAATAGCTATACTTTTGAGATTTTAGGAAAAGGAGACTTTACATTGTATGCTATGGAAAGAATTGATAGGACACATTTAAGATAATGTATTTCAGACGATATTCTACAAACTCAGATACTTTAAAGGAATGGGCAAGGCAATTAAATGTAGTAAACAAAGGAAATTATCAATTATATCCTACCGTAGAATCTACATTATCACATTGGAAAAACATTTTAAATAGTGCTGTAGGAGTAAATACATTTGATTTAAGTAATAATGCAGATTCTACAATTAATAATTGGAAAGAGAAACTAAACGGAATATATAACAAGTGAAAGGAGCAAAAACATGCCAAATACATTTTTACAAACAAATAGAGTAATACAGGCAACAAGTAATCCTCAGCAAAATGTAAACAATGTCAGTAACACAAATACACCTCAAACACAGCAAAATACTCAAGTACCACGAACTCAACAGGCTAGTAATCCTATAAACCCAATAACTATACCTATTCAAATACAACCAGAAATAGCACAGCCTAATAATAATCAATTTAACCAATTATCTAACCAAGCAGTAAATACGGTTAATAATACTATGTATGGAATGCAACAACAGTCAAGTACAGCACCAAGACCACAAGAGTATAATCCACAAAATACAAATACTAACGTAATAGATTTTGACCAGATATATAGCAGTTATCAAAACCAGTTTGGAAGCAATCAACAATCATCTCAAAATACTACTAACTCTTCTAGTACAGGTGCAAGTGGAATAAAGAAAACAAGTATAGGAAGTACAATAGTTACTCCCACAGTATCAAATATAAATTCTGTAGAAGGACAGTATCAAAGTGCTTATTCAGATACTATTAATAGTTTAATAAGCGAAATGCTTTCGCAAGTAAATAACGGTTTTCAATATGACCCAAACCAAGATGAAGCATTAAAGCTTGCTACAGAATATGCAGCTAATAGTACTTTGCAAAGTTTGGCAGGTTCAGGAGTATTAAATTCAACGTCTACTTCAGAAAGAGTAGCAAGAATTGTATCAGAGTTAATTCCACAATATGAAGAAAAAGCACACGATAGGTGGATAGAATGGCTAGGAAACTTAGCAGATACAGCACAATTAGTAATGAACTATGACTCTCAACAATTTGAATATTGGAAAGATGCTAAAGATAGAGAATTTAAAAATAAAAAGTTTGAGTATGAAAAGAAACAAAACGAACTTGAAAATGCTTGGAAGAGAGTAGATGAGCTAGGTTATGTAGATAATGAAGCTTCTAAGATACTAGGAGTACCAGTTGGAACATTGTCAGGAGAAGCAAGACTTGCTAAAGAACAACAAGAATTTGAACTTAAAAAAATGAGAGAACAATTAGAATTGCAATATGAGAACGATAAAGCATTATATGAACTAAGAAATGAATTAGATAAAGAAATGACACAATACGAATATCAATTAAAGAATG
>CALWYB010000099.1 GCA_944385665.1 uncultured Oscillospiraceae bacterium | reverse complement strand
TAGCACTTGTAGTAAATGTATAGAAGTCTTGTATTGCTAGGTCTTTATATATCTTTTTCATTGTTTCATTTATCCACAAAAACAAACTTTCTTCGTTATATTCATGTGGTAATCTTACTTTAATGTCATCTAGTACTTGTTTTACTGTAGTTTTACTTATTGTAGCCATATTGCACCTCCTATTTAGCTCTTATAATATATTTTGTATTTTCTTGTCCTGTACTTAAATTAGGTATATTAAATGTCTCTGGCAAGTCTGTATCTTCATTTACAACTACATTATTTAGTTTAGAATATAAAGCAATGTAGTCTGTAGTAGTAACAGCTTGTCCATTACATTCTAAATAGTTTGTAGGAATAGTATCTTTACCTGCATAAATAACTACTCCTGCAATTGGAACTAAAGCAGGTGTTGTAGCTTGAGCTTCACTCCATAAATCTGGAAATTGTCTTATTTCTATTCCATCTATTTTGGTACTTACATTATTTCCAAGAAATATAACTTCATCTGCTCTAAACAATGTATTTGAGTAATAATACTCTCCTTTTGGTACAAATATATATTTTGCACCTACTTCTATTGCATCATATATTGCTTGTTGTATATTTAATCTATTGTCTGTTATTCCATCTCCAACAACTCCATAGTTTTGAAGCGGAACTATGCCAAAGACATAAAAGAACATATCTTGTAGTTCTTTCATACTAACTAAATTTCTTATATCACTCATTCTTGCACCTCCTGTACTTCTAATGTTCCTGTTTCTACTACTCCCATATTTCCAACGAATGTTTTACCTTTCTTTACATCTGTAGCTAATGCAGATAGCATTCCTGCTCCAGAAAAATCTTTGTAAAACATATCTCCATTGTATTTTAATCCAATCAATTTTTGCCTATCAAAAGAAACTTCTATTAATGAATATGCATATGTACTTCCAGTTACAGAAGAAATAAAAAGTACTCCTTTAAGCCCTGGAATAGTTATTAAAGTTGTATTATATGTCATTGAAATATCTTGCTCATATAATTTTGTAACTACTTCGTTACCTTCATAATTAAGTTGGTAGCAAAAAACTTTACTATGATATACTCCACTTGAATATACATAATATGGAATAAACAAGTATTTTCCGGTTAAACTAAAAACAGCATTTTCATTAATATTTTCTCCTTCTATATATTCATCACTTGTTGTTGCTTGCCAAATTGTATCTCCGACTGTCACAGTACCGTTAATGTAATCAATTAATATTTTTTTAATTTGACCTGTTGATACTGCATACAAAGCATCTGGCGTTATCATAGTAGAAGAATAAAGCGAACTAATTTCTGTTTCTGATATTTTTCCAAAATTTTCTGAGTATATTGCTAAGTATCCACCATTTTTATTGTTGTAATATTTTTTGAAATATATTACTTTATCTTGGTTTAAAAACCTTACATCAATAGCTCCAGATATAGTGTCTACTTTGTAACAGTAACCATATCCTTCATTTCCGTTTGAGTCTGGAGTGTAATACAAGAAATCATATATTATTGCTTTATAAGAAGAAGTATAACTGCTTGTTCTATATATAACAGCTAACTTATCTGAATATGGACTCCATACTATTCTGCAACCTGTTCTATAATTAATAACTTCTGATACAATTAGCCATTTTCTATACCTAGTTTCTTCTGACACACTTCCTTCTACTCCTGCATCGTAGGTCTCATTAGCAAGAATTTTTATTGAAGAACCAGAATTTAGAGATGTTGTTAAAGTAAATACATATACCCTTACTGCTCCGTTTGGATTATTAGCTTCTTTCTGTACCATAGCTATTGCTAACTTGCATTCATAACCACTATAGTTTTCATCTGAGTTCATTCTTGAACATAATATTTGTACTATGTTATAGTCGTTTAAAATATCTTCTGGTATTCCCAAACTTGATAATGAAAAATCTGGAGTCTTTATTTCTCCATACTGATTTTCTACTTTTCCAAAAGTTCCACCGCTCATTCTGTAGTAAGTTTCAAGTGATTGTGTATCACTGTTATAAATAACAAGAACATTTCCATCTCCTGTTATAGTTACAAAATTATAGTTAACCTCTGTATTTTTAACTCCAACATATACCTGTGGTGTATCTTCTGACTCTTCATAAACAAGTTCCGCATTACCTGTCATTGGGTAAGGATTATCTGGATTAAATTGGTTTCCACTATTTCCACTATACACAAAAGTTCCGTATACCTTTTTACCGTTAACATAAGCTGTTTTTCCTTTTAATATATCTCCTGCTGTAGCAGTTGCATCTGATGTATCTAATCCTGTCTGTATTTTTCTTATATTATTTGCCATAGTAGAAAAACTATCATTTGCAGAGGTTGTAACTCCTTTGTCAGTAATAGCCTCTGCTACTAAGTCTTTTCCACTACTGACAGATTGAAAAAGTTGGTTTATACTATTATTCATTCCATCTATATCTGAATTTATTTCACTTATATTTTTATTAATACTTGTTACGTTATTATTTAAGCTTGTACTTAAGCTAGAAACATTTTTATTTGTATTCTTTATAGCAGTCTCTAATTCTGAAAAGTTAGCATTTGAATCTTTAACTACGCTATTTATTTTAGAGTCTGTATATGCTTTTTGGTCTGATGCTACTTTATTAATCTTTGCTGTTAAATTTTGATTTAGTGTTTGTAAATCTGATATTTTAGCAAATTGTGAAAAATCTTGACTGCCTATTGCAGCATCTGCATATCTTTTTGCTTGCTCTAATATAGAAGCATCTTGAGTATCTATGTATTTTCTTAATAATAATTCCATTCTTTCGTGGTATTGTTGTACCCAGGTTTTTGTTGCATATTCTTCTGCTGGTATTCCGCCTAGATGGTTAGAATCATTTGCTAGGTTTGAGTCAGGTCTACCACCACTTTGTGCTGTAAATTTGCTTATTTCTTCAAAAGAATTTGACATAATAATCTCCTTTCGTAAAATTTTAAAAAAATAAAGGGAAACAAAACTGCTTCCCTTTTAGTTATGCTCCTACAACAACGTTTTTTACGTCACTTGATTTTATAACTCTATTTAGAGCATCAACTTCAACAACAACTATCTTGTTTCCAGAAGCACAAGCTATATCAGTATTTAATAGTAATGCTGTATAGTCACTTGCAGAATCTCCATAACTTGGTTTGTTTACAGAAGCTCCAACTTTATATTTTAAAGTTCCACCACTATTTCCTGTAACATTTGTTACTTTAGTATGTGTAGTATCTGCTCCTGCAGCTAGTGTTACATCTAAACTACCTAAAGCAGTTGTTGATGTACCTGTAGAACCAACTAGTCCTC
>CALWYB010000098.1 GCA_944385665.1 uncultured Oscillospiraceae bacterium | reverse complement strand
CCGGGTACATGGAATTGTAGATCTTGTTGGGAATGTAGCGGATCACCAGCACCATGGACATCGCCAGGATGATGTGGATATATCTGGTGAGGAACTCCGGCACGTTGGATACGATGGTAGTCGCCAACGCCTCCGTCATTCCCGTTCCCTGGAAAATTCCGATAAAGAAGGAAATTCCAATGAGCTGCTGGATGGTGTTGAAAAACCGCCCGCCGGCTTTGGAAATCAGTTTTTTCTGGTCTCCGCCTTTTGGATAATCCACCAGAATGGTCAAAGCTGACGCCAGAATAAAAATCATGTAGGATGGCATCACAGATTTTACCAGCATAACAATGACTGCGATAAACAGGATCAAGTTGAACCAGAAGAGCTTTGGTCTGGCCATCTCATTCTGCTTCTCATCCTGGGTTTTGATCTCCTCTGCGGACCAGTCGATGGTCATCAGACCGCCCTGTTTTTTATGTACATATCCGAAATAAATCCACTGAAGAATGATAGCCGGAATAAAACAGATTGCCACTGGAACCAGCCTTCTGGACAGCTCCATGGGGTCCACCCCAGCGAACACAGAAGAATTCACCACTGCGATCCCCCAGGGCACAAAGCACATGCCGGCGATGGCCGTCTGGGCGATGATCATGGCGGAGGCATGGTCAAATTTCATCTTCTTGTAGATCGGCAGCATAATGGGGAACACAATCAGGTAGGCAGTAGCCACTGTTGCAGTCAGCATTCCCATAGCTGCGATGACGGAGGTGATAATCATCACCAGATATACATTCAGTTTGCCGTGGGAAAGCTTCAAAAAGCTCTTAATCAGGGTGTCGAACATCCCCGTCTCCCCCAGCATGGTAAAGTAAATCATGGCAAAGAGGATCATGTAGCCTGCAGATTTCATGGCAGTGCTCACCTGATTCATGATCATATCGCCCAGCTCTGTGATGTTAAATCCCAAAACCAGGCCACAGATCACCGGCACGATGCAGAGAATAAACTGGGTTGGCAGACGCTTATAAAATGCCGACGCTATAGTGACAGCTACCAGAATAATGGCGACAATTGTAGGGCTCATCCTTCCACCTCCTGAATCATTTCACTCTCATAATCTCTGGGTACACTGTAAATATTGGTGTGGTCCACCAGGCAGCCCGCCTCGATGGGGCGCAGAGTTTTTCCGATCATCTCCCCGTACTTGCGCACCACTTCATCCTGTCCGATGTCCGTCAGGGCGATCTTGTGACAGAAGGGGATATTCTCCTTCGCCGTGACCTCACATTCCTGTTCTCCTTTCCGGTACTTTACGGCTTCTCCCGCTTTTACCTCCCGGACACAGGTGACCACGTTGTCCTTTTCATCCATCATCAGCGCATCAATTTTCATACGTTCCTCCTGTTCTGACTTGCCTTTCGGCTTCTTGTCCTTTATACTTATTTTTATAGTTTCTTCCTTTTTATTTATTATTTTTATATGGAGATGATTCAATGCAGCAGGAAATGAAGTACATCTACATGGTCTACCAAAAGGGCAGTTTCTCCAAAGCTGCTCAGGCTCTTTACATGACTCAGCCCGCTCTGAGCATCGCCGTCCAGCGAGTGGAAAATGAGATTGGCATGCCCCTCTTCCGCCGAGATCACCAGCCTCTGGAACTGACAGAGGCCGGCAAAATCTACATTGCCAAAATCCGTGAAATCCAGTTTTTGGAATACCAATTGGAACAGCAGCTCGGAGATCTCTCCCACCTAAAAACCGGCCGGCTCCGCCTAGGCGGCTCCCATTACATCAATTCCTACATTCTTCCCCCAGTCCTGACCGCCTACCGTGAAAAATGGCCCGGCATCCGGCTGGAGCTGAAGGAGGCCGGCTCTTGGGAGCTTCTCCCCATGGTGAAGGACAATCTCATCGACCTGACCTTCAACTGCACCCCATCCCCCAAAGATCCTCTGCATCGGATTCCCGCCTTTGAGGACAGGATTCTTCTGGCCATCCCAGCCTCCTTTCCTGTCAATCGGCAGCTGGCCGGCCAAGCCATGACCGCTGCCGACGTGTTAAAAGGCCTTCATCTGACGGAGGCTGTGCCGGCAGCTGACATCTCCTGCCTTTCTGACACGCCTCTCCTACTGCTGACACCAGGCAACAACCTTCACACCCGGGCCATCTCTATTTTTCAGAGCCAAGGCATCACCCTTCAGGTGATCATGGAGGTTTCCCAGCTGGTCACAGCCTTCCATTTATGCAGCGCAGGCATAGGCGCCACCTTGATCAGCGACCGGCTGATCACCACCCCCAATGACCGAGTTCTGTACTACCGGTTGGACTCCCCTCTGGCTTCCCGGCAATTCGATATGGTCATTCCCGGGAAAACCTACGTGTCCGTGGCCCAGAAAGCCTTCGTCGAGCTGTTCACCGATTATTACCGGCCTCTGGGACACTGAACCGTCCCTACAGGGGAAATACAGTCATAACCCAGAAGATATTCACTGCCGACAGGAAGATGGCCGGAATGATGGATTGTTTTAACTGGGTCTGTACATTGTAGCCGCCCACCTCCATGATCATGGGAATGCTGGCGGTGGCCATAGGAGTCATAAAAGCGGTACAACAGGCCGCTGCCACCAGGATGGCGGGGCCTACGCAGCTCACCCCCATGCTCTTGCAGGCCAGGATGGCGATGGGCTGAAAAATGGCCATCACTGTCCGGTTCTGCATCACTTGGGTCAGCAAGAAGGGCACTAGATAGAATACCGCCCCCACTAGGTAGGGATTCTTCAGCTGATCCGCCACTCCGGCGATAGCTCCGCCGATGATTTCACCGCCTCCGGTGTTGGCGAGGGCGGTTCCCATGCAGAGGCTGCCTGCGATGAGGAAACCCAGATCCATAGGGAGTGCCGCAAAAGCCTCTTTGCTGGAGAGAACCCCTGTCAGCACCATGAGAAAAGCGCCGATGAGCACGATTTCCCAGGACGCCAGAGAAGCCAGCCCCACATGAGTCAGCATACGATTGATGGGAGCGTTAAACAGGAGGGCGACGGTTACCAAAAAGAAAATAACATACCCGCATTTCTCCTGAAAAGGCGCCAGAGGCGGCCGATTGCTCTTCACTGCAAACTCTTCCCCGCTCTTGGTATCTGTCACCGGCTGGTCCGGCGAAAATCGGAATCCCACGAAGGTGGTATAGAGCGCCAGGGTCAGCAAGCTGGGAAACCGTCCTTTAAACATGTCCATCACTCCCAACTGATACTGGGCATAGTCGTTGGCGGCGATGTATCCGTTTACCTCCGCGTACATGGATAAGCCGCCTCCCATGGGGAGAATACCGCAGGCGGCGATGCACACCAGACCGACGGAGAAGATCACCTTGCTGGGATGAATCTTCAGTTCCTCGCAGGTTGCCGTCACCAGCGGGGCCATAATGCAGAATGCTGCGGCTGCTCCGCCCATGAAGGTGGCTGCCAGGATGGACGCTATGGTAAATCCCAACATCACCTTGATCATGCTCCCCTTCGCCATGGCGCTGACGCTCCGGCCGATGATTTTCACCGCCTGAGTGCGCTTGAATCCCGCCGACACCACAAACATGCCGAGCACCAGAACCACGTTGCTGTTGGAAAGATTTCCCAGGGCCTCCTGCGGCGTGATGCAGCCGGTGATGAGAAATAAAATCATGCTCATGCAGGCCACGGTTCCCAAGGAATACTTTCCCCATATGTATCCGGCCACTGTGATCAGGCAGATAACCAGACAAACTGTCAGTAAATTCATAGTTTTTCCCCCACATTTTATTTTTCTCTTTTGCTAGTTGTTCTCCCCAATTCGCCTTCCCCGATAGCAGACCTTTCCATCCTCATCTCGACAGAAATTGCAGAAGAACTGATCGTAGCTGATCCAGCTCTCCTCTGGATAGTTGGCATGGACCATATGATCCACGATGCCCACGGTAAACATGGGTACTCCCTGGCTGTCCGGATAGCAGTACCAGGTGATGGGATCGTCCCTCCAGATCTGCACTCTGGACTTGTCCAGTTGGTAGCGGCGGAATTTTTCCTCGATCATGTCTTTAAATGTCTCGGAAATCGTAAAGGGCACATCTGGAATCTGAGCCGTACCTGCAGTCAGCCGGTCCTTCTCGCCGAAAATCATAGCAGATGGCGGCGCATCGAGGGAGCGCTCTCCCCGCACCGTGGACCGGGCCGGCGTATAGAGGCCAGACCATGACACCGTAGCGGCAAACAGTTCTCCGGCAAACTCACAGAGGGTATCTGCCATCATGCCGCCGGAGCTCTGTCCGCAGGCGTAGATTCTCCCCTTGTCCACCGGAAGACGTTTTTCCATATCCTCCAGCATGGTGCGAATAAACCGAATATCATCAATGGACTTCCCGTCCAGGGAGCCAGACCAGGAGGCTACATTTCTCAGGCCGCCTTTCTTCTGCTGGTAAACCCCGGCCTGAGGACAGGCCACGATGAACTTTCTGCGGTTGGCCACCTGGTACATATTGGAGATGTCAAAGAAGGTCTCCGCCGTGCCTCCCCGGCCATGCATGACCACCACCACCGGCCACTTTTGATCCGGCGTGCAGCATTTCGGCACGTATTCGTACCACTCCCTAGTCAGTCCATCCACCTCCATGGTTTTTCTTACAGCACCGCACAGCAGCGGATCCTTGAAATAGCGGAGATTTTTCCTCTCCTGGCCTCTGTGCCTTCTAGCCAGACCAATATAACTCCACATCTGTTCCAGACGGGCAAGGCTGCATGCAGTATCTCCCACCGTCACCCGAACCTGGGCGATCATCTCCTCGTCCATCTCCAGAGTCTGGCGAATGGGCGCCGGCATCCAGATGTAGTCCGCATCCTTCGTGGAGAATACCTCTTCGCCCGAACGGTTGTTGGCTCTCCACCAGGAAGCAGCCGACACACTGGCCCCCTCCCACCGGCTCACCACCATCCACACGGGAAGCTGGGTCCTCTCCGCCGCAATCTGCAGTTCTCCATCGCCCATACCCGCCGCTTCTTTATTTAATGTGATTTCCTCCAGGCTGGTCTGCAGATCCCCCATGGTCATGAGTCCGCTCCACTCGCTGCTCATCCTGCAGGCTGCCTGCTGGGCCACATCCGCCCCGTCCCCGATGCCGCAGGCGTAGAAATTGTCCTGCATGGTCACATAGTAATCTCTGGCCTGAGCTTCCACATACACGGCATTCATAAAATCCGCATCCGCGCCCGATAGATTCCAGGCCGCGTTTTCTGGGATCATCACAAAAAGAAACAGCTTCTTCTCATCTGCAAATTCCTTCAGGCCAGAACGCTCTATGTATTCCAGTCCGTCCTCCCCAGATGGCGGAGCCACCACCAGACAGGGACTGCAGCTCGCCGTTTTCTCCGGGATATAGGTAATAAATTCCCGTTTCTGTCCCTGAACTTCCACGCTCTGTTTAAAGCATCCATCCACCAGTGTCCGTCCCAGATCAGTCGGATCCACCGGCAGCGCAGACATATCTTCCGGAAAACATTTTAAATCCATTTTTGCCATATCCATCCTTCTCCTCTCGTACATTTTTGTATATATTTACAGTACTATCAAATAGTTATAAAATCAAATTTATGGTTTTTATGTTACTATATATTAAATTTATATATTCTATTGGACATATTGCAGCTGCCACCACTTTATTTTGTTTTGACAACAATTTGCCAAAGTGCTATAATTTGGTGAGAATAACCAGAAAAGAGGAAAATACTATGAAAAAAACT
>CALWYB010000097.1 GCA_944385665.1 uncultured Oscillospiraceae bacterium | reverse complement strand
ATCAATCAGATAAAATCTCTATACAAGAAGAGGTGTCAAACTGGAATTATCAAGAATTTAAGAAGCTTGTTTGTGCTGGAAAAAATATCCTCATCAGTGGAGGGACAGCAAGTGGAAAAACAAGCTTTTTAAACTCTTTATTATCAGAAATTCCCAAAGACTCAAGAGTTATTACAATAGAAGATTCCCAAGAGCTTCAAATCCAGAATGAAAATCGTGTGCAAATCATAGCTTCAAAATATGATGATGGAACAAGCTTTACCTATAAAAAAGCTCTAAATGCCGTAGTAAGACTCCGACCAGACAGAGTCCTTTTAGGAGAGCTTGACACGGAAAATACTTATCCGTTCCTAAGATTAAGCAACACTGGACATACTGGTATCATTAGCACCATTCACGCAAATAATCCACAAGGTGCAATCAGTGCAATCATTTCAAACATCAATTTTGAGAGGACAACGCCGACACAATCTATTCTATCCTTAATTGAACAAAGCATTGATTACATCATCCAACTTCAAAAGGGAGAGAATAACCAGCGATTGATCACAGGAATTCTTGATGTTAAAAAATTCATCCCAAGAAATAGGAATATGTTTTGAGAAGAATTCATTTTGAAGCACCAGAATATATCTATCAGCTCCTAGAAAGAGAGTGTAAAAAACGCAAGAAAACCAAAAGTGATTATATGCGTGATCTCATCACAAAGCGTGCTGGAAATAAAAAAATTGCTCAGATTGAAGAAATCATTGTGATGAATTCTCAAATTCTTTTAGATATTTCCAGAGTAACAGCAAACCTTAATCAACTGGCATACCACCTTAATGCTGGAAATTTTATTAGTGATGATGCAAGGTTCTATGAAATTTCCAGTGAATTAAAAACTCTTGTCAAAGAGGCTATCCAAATCATAAAAGACAACAACCTCACATTAAGGAAGATTGTATGATCAAAAACTTATCACTGCTTGTTCTTTCCCTTTTATTGTTTTTTCCAATCTTTTGCTTTTGCCTTTGGTTCTATTTTGATATTCCAATTTTTGACACACCACAAACCGCCATTCATATTTTTAATGATCTTGGCAAGAAAAAAATGAAACTCAATGTGTATTTTTCTTTTGCATTTGCATTGATACCCCCATTATTTGGATTTCTAAATCTATTTCAAAAACCACAAAAAGAAAGTTTTGGTAAAGCAAGATTTGCAGAAAAGAAAGACTTAAAGAAAATGGGGCTCAATTTTAAAAGAGGTTTTGTTTTGGCAAAAAAATGGGGCAAAAAAATTCACTACAACGACCCTCTTTCCCTTTTGTGCTTTGCACCTCCAAGCAGTGGAAAAACTCAAGCCGTTTGTGTCCCAATATGTTCAAGTTTTCCACACTCAATGATTATTCTTGATGTCAAAGGAGAGATTTGGGAAAAAACATCAAAAATACGAGAAAAAGAACTCAATAATAAAATCTTAGTCTTTGAACCCTATGCCAAAGACAAAAGCAAAAATACGTTATTTTTTAATCCATTTGCAAAACACATTCTTGAAAATAAATCTATTAGTGAGGTTGATCGGCTGCTTAAAACCATATCAAAAACTATCTTCAAAAAAGAAGAGGTAAAAGACCCTCACTGGATAGAAAGTGCAGAATCAATCTTTATTCTTTTGGCCCATTATGAAATCCAAAAAAAGGGAGAAACAACTTTTTATGATTTGACTACATTCTTAGCACAAGACCTCATTTCTCTTTTGGATGATGAAAATCGCAATGAATATTATGGATTAGTAGCAGAGGGAATTGAGATTGATCCACTCAAATTTTTTCTCAAAAAGCTTGGAGAAGACCAAAGCGTAGATGATCTTATTAGGGTAAGGGCAAATAGATTTGAGAGAACACCATCAAAAGAATTTGGCTCAATTAGAAGTTCTTATGAAACTGCAATGCAAGATTTTCTCAACTATGAAATAAAATACGCTACAAGTGAAATGAACTTTGATTATGAGGATCTAAGAAATCAAAATATTACAATCTATGTCAAAGTTCTTGAAGCCGACAGAAATGCACTATCAAAAATCATTAGGATTATGTTTGAGGTTATCTCTCTTAATCTTTTGATGAGAGAATCAAAAAGAGATGATGAGCGAGTTGTTTTTATGCTTGATGAATTTCCAAGTTTTGGGAAATTTGACTTCTTACTAGAATTGCCAAGGATTTCAAGATCCTACAATATTGTTTTGATGCTTTTTGCACAAAGTGCATCACAAATCAAAAAGACATATTCAGAGGATGATTTAGATATTACCAACGAGATAGTAGGTTACAAGCTATTCTTTGGAGCAAACACCAAAAAAACAGCAGATTACATCAGTGAAAGCATAGGAGACTTTACGAGGACCAAAGAATCCCAAAGCAGACAAGATCTCAATTTTTTTGGCAGCACAAATATTTCTGAAGAAGGATACAAACTCTTCACATCTCAAGATTTGATGAATCTAAGAGATAACGAAGTAATTATACAAGTGATGAAATATTATTCCACTCCACTCATTGCAGAAGCCAACTTCTGGTTTGAAGACAAAAAACTAGCAAAGAAAATCAATCAATTCACAATTAAGGAGAACCAATAATGCTTAATCAAATTATCATTAATGGTTTTGTAGTCAAAGATAGTGAATTAAAAAATGCTGGTGATAAGGGAGAAGTTCTAATCTTCTCAATTGCTCATAATCAAAGAGTTAAAAATCCCAATGGACACACTACAAAAAGAGCCATTTTTATTGAAGTCAATCTCTTTGGAACTTTGGCTAGAGCACTTTTTCCACACATCAAAAAAGGGAAAGAGGTTGAAGTGATTGGA
>CALWYB010000096.1 GCA_944385665.1 uncultured Oscillospiraceae bacterium | reverse complement strand
TGATAGAAATAGCCCTCTGTTCTTTCTTCCCAAGATGTTTTTTTAAAAGCATCAATATTGAATTTATGATCGCTTGGAATTCTTATTGATAGGGCAATTGAACCATTTGTTGTAACTGATCCGTGGAGTGCTTGGACTCTAAATCGCGTGTTTGGTATTGAGCAGGAAAGAGAGGGGTTTTTAAGATTAAATCTCTGATTGTATTTATTGGCTAATTCAATGCAAAAATCATTGAGAAAATCAAAGTCAAGCTCCTTCTCTTCCCTTTTTTCCCACAAACCTCTCTTTTCTAAAAAGATGATTCTTGGCTCATTGATGCAAATCTCATTGTATTCGCTAGAGAGAAGTCTTGAAAACTTCTCTAATAGCTTATTAAATGCAAAACTCATTGAGCTTGTCCTTGTTTTGCAAAATGCTCTTCTAGTGCTTTAAGCTCCTTCTCCAAGAGTGTCTGCTTCTTTTTGAGTTTTGTTTCAAGATCTTTTATATCACTCTTGAGTTTTTTGATTTTCTTTGCTGATTTTGTGCTGTTTTCAATAAGCTCTAAAAATTTTGACATTATTTTGCCCTCCATTCAATTCTAGGTTCTAATTGATATTTACTTCCATCTCCTCTAATCCAAGTTTCTCTAATTTCTGATTTTTCAAGAACTTGATTTATTCCATAGTTTGGTTTAGCCTTAATTATGGTTTTACAAGTGGTGTAATAATAACAACTAGAGTCATTTCCTCCCCGACACTGCGAGCGACTGCTTACATAGGAATCTGAAAGATTTAAACCTGCTTTTTGCTCTTGAGTATAAGAGTTCCATCCTATTTTCCCTGCACCATTGCCACACCAAGTATCGTCCTTTCTATTTCTTGATTCTTCATATTGAAGTTCTTTTTCACTAGGAGCATTTCTTCCAAAATTTGGAGTATTGACTATAAAATCTTCTGTATTGTAGATTTTATAGCCTGTTCCATCTGGAATAAGAGTCTTTCCTGTTTGTTCTTCAACCTTTGTTTTTTCCTCTCCAGCATACGCATAAGCAATAATCTGAGTATTCATAGATTCAGAGCATTCTTGAATGACAACTTCTTTATTTTCATCGGTATCTTGAATAAAGATTGTGGATAATCTTCTTGAGAATTTTTCATCATCGTTATGCTCCCACCTACAAAGTCTTTCTTGGTATGGGTAAGCCTTGTTTGTCTTGACATCTTTGGATATATATTTTTTTACATTCTGAGTCCCTGGGATAATGAAATATTGATTGACTTTTCTAATTGCTTGTTTGCTTAAATCATTGAATTCATACCCTGAGAGCTCTTCTAAGATTTCATATCCATCACTTGCTATAACTCTACAATCTGTGGCAAACTGCTTCCCACCAGTGAGATCCATAAATGCCAAGCGTTTTTGATAAAAAACTCTATCATTTGATACTGTGTAATTGCAAGTGCTATCATCCTCAAATAGTGGATAGTGGAAATTCTCTCCCTTTTTATCAACACACTCTCCCACATTTTGACGCGCGTTTTCTGCCATAAAGAAGTATTGGGTTTGTTTAATTGCAAGATTATTGATGAAATCATACCTATAAGAACAAGAATTGACATCATCCTCAAGTAGTGCGTATTCTTTAGCTGGTGTGCATCCCCCCACATTGATTCTCTCATTATTTCGGATGTAGAAGTATTGTTTTTGAATAAGTGCTTCGCCTTTTTCATAATCTGGGATAGCCTTACAACTTCCTATCTCGCTGGAGAGCTTAATGGGTTCTGTATAGGTGCAAGATCCGACTTTATATTCCTTGTTGTCATCCATTGTGACAAACTTTTCTTCTCCTACCTTTATAAGTCCATTCTCATAATCTACAATGTTTTGACAAGTGGGTTGATTGGCTTTGATATAAATGGCATCCTCTGAAGCTGTGAGGAGCTGACAAGTTCCAGCTACTGCACTATAAACACTTACTACACCATCCTTAATGCTTGGTGCTTTGCAGGTCCCGTCACTGTTGGTTGTAGGACTTGAGTAATCAACATCTGAGCCTGTGCCGCTTTTATCTGATGCAAGTCCATAATAATATGGATTACTGCTTGAAGTAGAGCTTCTTCCAGTGCTTGATATAAATCCGTCACTTGAAGTCGCTCCGCTTATTGCTGATCGACTTGAACTTGATGGATTTGAAGAATTTTTATTTGAACTTGCATAGCTTTCACTCTGCCCTTCTCTTTTTCTGTTTAGAATATCTAAAAGCTCACTTCTGCTTCCTTCGCTAACTTGGATCTTTGAGCCTTTTGATAGTTTGGCGGTTTTTGGATTTTTGAGTCTTGATTTTTTTACAAAAGGTTCGCTGAGTGTATAGATTCTTCCATCAATTTCTACTTTTGAGAATGAGAAATTAACATTACCATTTTGCTCGGTGTTGTAATCTCCTCTTAGTTTTACCTTCTCTCTTACTCCCTTTAAGATTGGTTCGGCTTCAACAATTCCGTAACCACTGCTAAAATTGACTTCTTTTAGAATCTTTATGTCTAAAGAATCGGATGCAAATAAACTAATAAAGCTTATAAGCAAGACTAGAAATTTTCTCATTTCTTACTCCTTGTGTGTTGAGATTGTTTTTGATTGTGCATGACTTCCTCCTTGTTCTGAAGTTGCTGTGTGATGATTTCCAAAACTCCATTCTCATTTGCCTTTGGTTCAGGAAACCAAATATCTGAGCGAGTTTTGATTAAAATCCTGCTTCCTGCTAATATTTCAAGTGTTGGGTTGATTTTGATTTGATCTCTCATAATGTTTTGCATAATTACGCTCAAATCGCTTCCAGCTTGTTCAAAAAGAACCTGTGTTTGATAGTTTGGAACTTTGGCTGTTAGATTTGAAATTCCTATAAGTAAAGCATTGGATAGGGTGCTAAGGGTGAGAGGAATTCCATAACGCTCCCAATATTTATTGTCTAATAGCCCTATAAGTCCATTTTTTCCAGAAATATCTGCGCCCATAGAATCAGGTAAAACGATATTGATGCCAAGAGGAGTGATGATGCGAGTCCATACAACATTGAGGCGATACTCTCCTATTTTGTTGTTGGATTCGTAGTATCCAATTGCTTTTGAGCCTTTTGGAATTAAAACCACACTTCCCATAGATGCAAAGACATCGCTTTCTACTTGTGCCACAACTTGTCCAGCAATATTGCTGCTTATTCCATCTTCTAATACTGCTGGAATAACAGAGCTTGCAAGTATTGCACGATAGAGTTTTGTTTGATGAGATACACTCACTTTTGTCTTTAGATTGTCAAATTGATTGTCTCCATAATCAATAACTGGGGCTATCTCTTCTTGAATGAATATACCAGACTCAAGATCGGAGTGTTGTTGATTGCTTAGAACTCTTTTCCTTGCTTCCTCCAGCTCTTTTTCCCTTTTTTCATTCTCATCTTCTTTAAAAGAAGAGAAGATTTCTTCCGTGTAACTTGGTTTTTTATTTTCCTCTGGGGGTTGGGTATTTTTTTTGATTTCCTCAACTATTTCTAAAGCATTCTTTTTTTCCTCTTGCTTTTTGGGTTCTATATGTGTATAAACACTTAAGGGGAATTTTGTTCCATCAATCAAAGATAAATCATCTTTCTTTTCTGTGGAGCTATCTGAAGAATAAATATATAGGGTGATTCCTCCTATAAAAATCCCCACAAAACAAAGAGTTGCGATTGCTATTTGTTTGAGATTACTCATCTTTTAAGAACCTCACACAAACATAAGATTCACCGTTTCTAAGTGTCCAAGCTTCAGAAATTGCATCAGCAATGATGTAATCTCCCACAACCTGTGTGCTTACCCTTGAATCATAGCCATTGACAACTGCATAGATGACTGGGAATGTATATCTTCCATCATCAGCTTTGTATTGAAAGTAAGTTCTTTTCTTGTCTTGAAAGATTTTAATAGCCTTAAGTCTTTCTTCTCCTTTTTGTGTGTATTTTTGTTTTTTGATGTCAGTTTTTTGGATTTTAATCGTATTAACACCATTGGTAATAACAAGATAATTCTTATCTTCTTTGATTTTTGCCTTGGGTGGTTGTGGTTTGTTTTGTGCTGTTTTTACAAAGACTTGCAAATTGGGATTTAGAGCATTTTTATAGTCTGTGGAGAATAGGTAGAAATTATAAACCCTACCACTCTCTCCTACTAAGAAAAGGTTTGTGTCGCTTCCTATAAGTTTTGGTTTAATAACAATGAGGCTCTTGAGATTTGGCTTATCTTTGCCAAAGACTTGCACCTCAAATCCAGTTTTGTCTCCCAAAATGCTTTGAGTAATGGTTTCATCTGTAAAAATGATAGAGCTAATCATCCCAAAGCGTGTTCTTATGTTGTAAGTATTGCCCTCTTGATAATTGATTACTAATGTATTCTCTTTCCCTTTTCTGCTTTTGCTAAAAAAGTTTTTTTGGATCAAATCCAAGAAAACTGGAGATTGGGAAGTGCTTTCTGTTTCCGCCACACTCTCATCTTCAAGGTAGGTTTCTGAGAAGCACAAAGAGAATAAAAAGGGAAGGAAGAGTAGCTTTTTCATTGCTTGCTCTCTTCGTTGATTGGTTGAACTGCATAGTCTGTAACAAAGAATCCTACTGGATTCTTGACAATATCATTGTAGGCTATTTCTTGAGGCTTAAATATGAAATAGATAATTGCTCTAAATTTTTTCTTTTTAATCCTTCCATCAAGTAATTCTGTTGCGATAAAGTCGGCTGTTGCAACCTTATCACTCAAAAAACTTGTGTTAATAATTTCAATGTTTCTCTTGAAATTGTCAAGATTGTAAATTGAATTTTTATTGCTATAAAGTCCCTCAAAATCTTGCCAAACTCTTGATGTGGATTGAAAACGCACTAGCTCATATCTCAAATCATCATCAATATGATTGATTGTTTCTCTATTTCTCACATAATTATCTACAAGTGAGATTTTTAGTGCATCATTTGCCGTAAGCTTTCCTCCTGCTTTCTCTAGTATGACAAAATTTTTCTGAGCATT
>CALWYB010000095.1 GCA_944385665.1 uncultured Oscillospiraceae bacterium | reverse complement strand
AAATGGGGTTTTTGGCATTAAAAAAGTAGTTTTTGGCATTAAAAAAGTAGTTTTATCGAAATTTAGCCCCCTTGTTTAGGGCGTTTGAGGGGGTCTAAAATAATAGTAAACAAGAAAAGAATCTTAAATCGCGCGTCACGCGCGCGCGAGTCGCTACGCTCCTAATAGGACTAAAATTTCGCTTTCGCTCATTTTTTCCTCACTGATTTTTTTCACACAATCGGACTAGATTTTCTCGCTCTGCTTCGAAAATCTCTCCTCACTGATTTTGCTTCGTCGCTCCTCAAAACTCACTTCGTTCATTTTGAGCCTCCTAGAGCTCCTTGCAATTTTAATTTTTAAAAAGGGAGAGAATGCAAAATGGCTTACGCTTTTGGTGTAAAAATCGATTTTCTCTTAGTGGGTAAGGGGTAGATATGGGTTTATAAAAAATAAGCGATTTTAGAGGCAAATAAGAGAGATTTTTTAGTGGGTGGCGTGAAATTTGAGCTAGAGAGATTAAATCTCCATAGCTCTTATCGATTTTGAAACTAAGATCCAAAGATTCTCATTCTTGCATACTGAGTTAATCCCAGTCCATTTTTATCTGCTTCCTCTTGGAGTCTTTGTTTTTCTTCTTCTGTGCAGTAGATTGACACAAGGTAGGTTCTTTTTCTCCCTTTTGGTCTTCCGATTTTTTTTAGTTTTGACTCTTTTTTTTCATCTTCGTATTGCGTGATATTCATAGGCGTGTTGATCATATCATTGAGAGTTATTTTTGAACTCATTATTTAAATCCTTTTTTATTGTTTTTTAATATTTTATTACATTTAAATAAATGTATTTTACAATTATAAAAATTTCACTAGATTTAACAATGCATCATATTGAGGATAAATATTTCTGTATATATGTCTTGATGTTTGATTTTCACAATAAATTTCTTTGACACTCAATCCTTTTGAAATAACATTATGAAATGCTCTTGATTTTTTTAGAGGCATAATGGGTAAATCAAAATGCTCTTTTAGCTCTTCTTGTTTGCTTTCAAATTCCTCGTCTTTTTCGTGCATTGTGATGATGACAATCATCTTTGAATTAAATTCTTTAAGTTCTGCTATTGTTGAAGCTGTCTGGAGGATTGCATTTGGATTTTCTGCACTGCATGGGATTAAAATCTTGTCGCATTGCTTTATGATATTGATTGCTCCTTTTGGTGTCCATCCTCCAAAATCAAAGATTTGATTCTCCGACATCTTGAATTCTTCTAGTTCACTATCAGGAACAAATGAGGTTTTTCCATAAAAGTAATGATCTTGTTTTGTTGAAAAATATCCAAGAACTGAAGTGTCGTTTGTGGCGATATCAAGTTTTAAATCAATAGCCAAGCTCATAGCAATTGGAGTTTTTCCTGTTCCTCCCTTTTTATTTAAAACCGCAATTCTCATTTCTTTTCCTTATTTTTTTAATTTTTAAAATAATATCATATAATGGTAAAAAAATAATAAAAAACATTTTATTACTATTAAAAAAATGTATAAATGCGTTTTATGATAGAATATTTGTACAATATAATGAGAAGAAATGGAGGGTTGAATAATGCAAGCTCAAGTGAGAGATAGAATGACATATAAATTAGAATCTTGTTCGCCAGAGCTTTTTCTAAAAGTATCTAGTGAATATGAAAAAAAAGTGAAAGAGTTTCACAAACAAGAGGAAAATAAAAAACAAAAAGACAATAATAGGGTGAGACTTGAGGATGCAGATACACGAATATATTAATTTAGTCAAAGAATATTCTTCTGTTGGAACACTCTTTTTAGGAAGTTGTGCTTTTGTAGTGGCTTGTGTGCAAATCAATTTTGCAAGAAAAAATATCAGGTTGAGTGCTTGTAAGAACGAAATTGATATTTTTATGAAACTAGATGAAAAAATATCTGATTTGTACGAGTCTATGAATGAATTTAATAGTGATTCAGCGAATAAGGTTGTTCTTGAGGCTAGGGTAGAGCAAGCCAAACAGAGATGCTTTAATACTTTTGATACTATATGTTTATATGTTTTGAGAGGGGATATTGATCAACAAAATTTCTATCGTCAGTATGGAGAAATGATTTTGCAATTATCTAAGCAAGAGCTATACAAAGGATATTTTACGGAAAATGATAAGGGCTATTATGAAAATATCCAAAAAGTTGTCAAAGAATTGAAAAAACAAAATAAGTAGATTATCTGCTTATTTTGTCTGCTAATTGCTTCTCTGCTTCTCCCTTTTTATTCAATAGATCTTGAAATTTCTTTTCACACTCTGAAATGTCGTGCCCAAACTGAGGGATTCCAAGTGGAGATTTTTTGATGCAGTCTTTATAAGCCTCTGCTTTGAGTTCCATATAGCTTCTTTGTGTAAGATTGATATTGTCTATTTCCTTTTTCAAATCTTCTGGTTTTTTGAGTTCTTCTTGTTGCTTGGCTAGCTCTTTAAGTGCTTGGTTGTTGGCTAACTCAAGACTGAGCTCATACATTTTTCCAAGAGTATCTGCCATTTTATAGGTAATTTGATTTGTGATTTGGATTTGTTTTGTGAGATCGGCATCCTTGCCTTCATTCATTAGATTGGCTAGAGCTTCTATTTCTTGAAGTCGTGATTGTATTTCTCCTTCATCTGT
>CALWYB010000094.1 GCA_944385665.1 uncultured Oscillospiraceae bacterium | reverse complement strand
GCCACAATGATTGTTCCAACTTCATTGAGGTTTTGTAGTTTTCCATAGCCAATATTTGAGATGTATTTGTTGATTTGAATTACAAATGTAAGCATTAAAAGGGATGCTGGTGGCAATGTAGTAAAGAACAAATAGGATCTGAGCCAGTTAAAAAACATTGATGAAGTGACTTTAAAAAATACACACGGCAAAATAATAATGCCTAGTCCAAGTGTAAAATTTGACATAAATGAAGAGATGAGGGTGCAAAAAATTACAGCAACAATTAAAATCATTGAGAGTGCCCAATAAACAAAAAGAATAAGATAGTGCAGAATTGTTGAATCAATGTCAATTCTAGAACCGACTTGAGAGAGAGCCTCTTGTAGATTTCCAATAATTGTTGATGGATCTGAATCTTGGGTGACATTATCTAGCATCTGAGCCACAAAATCTTCAATGGCTTTGCTTGGAAGTTTGATGATTTCTACAAAAAGGGAAAAAGTCTTTTCATTGTGCGTAATTGAGAGAACAATCACGACTGAAAGAAGGAAAAAAACAAAAGTGAGGATTTGTTTTAAATCGACTTCCATCTTTAAGAACTTGAATGCAATAAAGAGAAAATAACAAGTCAATATCGCAGTCCAGAATGTAGGATTATAAACGCTTTGGGCAGCGATAAACATTTTTTTAATAAAATCTACCCCAGCATTGAGGAGCATAATGTTAATTTGCTCAAAAATATTAATCATTGCTTCCTCCAAGATAAGCTTCTCTCCAGTGCTCCTTAAATTCTCTTTGGCATCGATTGAGAAATTCAACAGCACTTGCTGATGAATTAAAGATTTTGAGATACTTTCCTAGTCTCGCTAGATTGATGTCTAAAATGGCTGATTCCTTGCGTGTTTTATTCTGGAGAAGGATTTTGTATTCAATACTTTGGGTATTTTCAAGGAAGGCAATCTCTTCGCTTCTTAAAGAGAATTGTTCGTGCATAGCCTTTAGTGCATCTGGTGAGTTTGTGGGAAAAATAATGTGATTTTCCATATTGGATAAAAAGGAACTAGAGTTTGAAAACTCTTTAAAGAAATCAAGATTTTGCACAGCCCCTATAAAAACTCCATCCCTTTTTCTAATTTCTAAAATTGCCTCTGTAATTCTGTCTGCCATATCTGGATGGTTGAGATAATCTCTGAGCTCATCAACAAATATGCAAAAGCCTTTGTTTTGTCCCCTAGATATATCTTGAATTTTGTGAAAAATATAGAATGCTGAGAGTGATGCTAATTGACTATTTTTCAAAATCGCATCCATATTAAATATGGTGAGTGGATTTGAGAAGTTTAGATCATCCCTTTTATTGTCAAAAAGCCCTCCTCTAAAAATCTCAAATCTTTCTTTTAGTTCTTGAGTTTCTAAGGAATCAATAAAATCACTAAAACTAAAGCTATTATCAATCAAACTGTTTTCATCAATCTGTCTATAAAGTCTTTCAAGGGTGTTTTTGATGATGATTTTTTCCTCGTGCTCACTAGAAATAATATCTCCAGCTAGATATAACCATTGTTGCAAGAAGGTTAGATTTTCTTCTGAAGGTGGAAGTGAAAAAGGGTTGAGATTGAAGTTCTCATTAAGATCATTGTAGCTTCCATCAAGAAATTTACAGAAATTGTGCATACCTTGTTTTTTGTCTAAGGCTAATATATTGACATTTGGATACTTAAGAATGTTTGTAAGCAAGAATGAAGTAAGTGTTGTTTTTCCGCTTTCACTATCTGCAACTAAGAGAGTATGTCCAAGAGCTTCGCTTCTCTCTTGTCCGTGCAAATTGAAACTATAAGTTTCTCCGTATGGTGTTTTAAAAAAAGTGATTGGGGAAGAATTGTTGATTTTTAATCCCCAAGAATTTTTTTTGATTCCCCTTGGATTCTTTTCAAAATTGATGAGTGTTGTAATTGCACTTGCTGTCTGCTTTCTCTTTCTTGTATTTAAAGAGCCTTTTGATGGGAAGTTTGAAATAAAAAGATTTCTTTGGTTGAGTCCATTTTCTTTGACTGCCAAAAATCTAAAAATACTTAGAGTTGAGAGAATTGTGTTTGTGTAAAAATCAAGGTCTTGGAGGCTCTTGCAGGAGAGGAGAACACAAAAAGAGAAGTTAAAAACACTCTGTCTCTCTCCCTTTATGTCATCCAAAAGAGAATTTAATTCTTCTGCAATCTTTTCATTTTTTACAAATTTAATTCTCTGAGAGATTTTTGTAGCGATTACTTCTTTTATCAATGGTTCAATTTGGAAATTCAAATACAAATCTACTGGTAGTTTTAGGATTGATGGAATAATTTCGGTTGTAATTTCCTCTGTATCATAGGTTTTTAATCCTAAAAATCTTGAATAGATTGTTTTTGATTGAGTGGTATGGATAATGTAATCTTTTTTAAATTCTATGTCTGAATTTAGATAATGATCTCTAAGAATACCTTCTTTGCTTGATACATTTGTTGGATTGAGATTCGCATATGATGCAAAAAAATTTAGTAATTCTTCACCATTAAGTTCTCTTGGGGAAAAGGGGGAAAGTATTTTTCCTACTTGCATCATAGAGCGTTTCAAAAGCTCTAAATTAAGTTGTTCATCACTTTTTTTGATGCTACTTGATTGTTTTTCTCTCGCCTTGTTGATTGAAGAGATTACGGATTGTTTGTTTGTGATGATGAGAAATATCTTTACTTCTGAAGTTTGTAAGCCCTTTTCCCACTTCTCAATAATACTCTTTGCAAAAGGATTGGAGATATTGGATGTCTGGCTTTCTTCTTTATCTTGATTTTTATGGTAGAAAATAGATATATCCACATCCTTTATTGTTTTTAAAAAATTCATTCGTGCAAGCTGATAAATATTGATTTCATCCTCTGCACTTATGCTTGTATAGCTAATTCCCCCTATTTCAAACCCACCTACAAAATGGTTTTCTTTTGTAATAAGAAAATTCTCATAAGTCCCCACAATGTTGTTAAAATCAATGACTGATCTCTTTTCATAAGAAAACAGGTTGATAATTTTTTTAGCAATAAAACTCATTGGGGATTCGCTCACGCATTGTGGTAATGATTATTTCCATAAAATCATCATCTCTAAACTCTAGGTAAGAGAACAACAGGAAAAAAAACAAAAAGACAAAAAAAGAGAATAGAAAAATATGGGGAAATGTTGCGATAGCAAAAATTGCAGATATTCCCCAAGATGCTCTAGTAAGTCCTAAAACTTTCTCTTTTTTTGAAAGCTCAATGTAATTCTTTGTGGCAATCATTGTTCATCCAGCGGCGGCATC
>CALWYB010000093.1 GCA_944385665.1 uncultured Oscillospiraceae bacterium | reverse complement strand
CAGTCCAGGGGGCTGATGGCCATGGAGAACTTGTACACGCCCTTGCCCTTGCCGGCCTTCACGTCCACGATCTTGGCAGCCTCGGGAGCGGCAGCGGCCTCCTCCTCGGTCAGCATGAAGGGACGGATGGTAGCGTGGGGGCAGACGAAGGAGCACTGGTTACACTGGATACACTTGGTGGCATCCCAGGTGGGAACCATCACGGCCACGCCGCGCTTCTCGTAAGCGGCAGCGCCCAGCTCGAAGGTGCCGTCCACGTGATCCACGAAGGCGGACACAGGCAGGCTGTCGCCGTCCATGCGGTCCACAGGATCCAGGATGTCCTGAACCATCTTCACCAGCTTGGCGGGACCGGTCAGGGCCTCGTCCTTCTTCACGTCCTCGGCGGTAGCCCAGGAAGCGGGAACGTCGAACTTCTTGAAGGCAGTGGCGCCGGCGTCGATGGCCTTGTGGTTCATGTCCACGATGTCCTGGCCCTTCTTCAGGTAGGACTTGGTGGCGGCGTCCTTCATGTACTGGATGGACTCAGCCTCAGGCATGACCTTGGCCAGAGCGAAGAAAGCGGACTGCAGGATGGTGTTGGTGCGCTTGCCCATGCCGATCTTGGCGGCCAGGTCGATGGCGTCGATGGTGTAGACCTGGATGTTGTTGGCAGCGATGTAACGCTTGGCAACGGCGGGCATGTGCTTGTCCAGATCCTCAGCGCTCCACTGGCAGTTGATGAGGAAGGTGCCGCCGGGCTTTACGTCGCGGACCATGGGGAAGCCCTTCACGATGTAGGAGGGGTTGTGGCAGGCCACGAAGTCAGCCTTGTTGATGTAGTAGGGGCTGCGGATGGGCTTGTCGCCGAAGCGCAGGTGGCTGATGGTCACGCCGCCGGTCTTCTTGGAGTCGTACTGGAAGTAAGCCTGCACGTACTTGTCGGTGTGGTCGCCGATGATCTTGATGGAGTTCTTGTTGGCGCCCACGGTACCGTCGCCGCCCAGGCCCCAGAACTTGCACTCGATGGTGCCCTCAGCAGCGGTGTTGGGGGCGTCGTGCTCCTCCAGAGAGCTGTTGGTGACGTCGTCCACGATGCCGATGGTGAAGTGGTTCTTGGGAGCGTCCTGAGCCAGGTTCTCATAGACAGCGAACACGCTCTTGGGCGGGGTGTCCTTGGAGCCCAGGCCGTAACGGCCGCCCACCACGGTCTTGTCGGTGATGCCGGCAGTGGACAGAGCGGTGATGACGTCCAGGTACAGAGGATCGCCCAGAGCGCCGGGCTCCTTGGTACGATCCAGGACGGCGATCTTCTTGGCGGTAGCAGGAATGGCAGCGATCAGCTTGTCCGCGCGGAAGGGGCGGTACAGGCGGACCTTGATGAGGCCGACCTTCTGGCCGTTGGCATTCAGGTAGTCGATGACTTCCTCAGCCACGTCGCAGATGGAGCCCATGGCGATGATGACGCGGTCGGCATCCTCAGCGCCGTAGTAGTTGAACAGCTGATAGTTGGTGCCCAGCTTCTCGTTGACCTTGCCCATGTACTCCTCCACGATCTCAGGCAGAGCGTCGTAGTAGGGGTTGCAGGCCTCACGGTGCTGGAAGAAGATATCGCCGTTCTCGTGGGAGCCGCGCATGGTGGGATGCTCCGGATTCAGAGCACGCTTGCGGAAGGCTTCCACAGCGTCCATATCCACCATCTCAGCCAGATCCTTGTAGTCCCAGATGGCGACCTTCTGGATCTCGTGGGAGGTACGGAAACCGTCGAAGAAGTTGATGAAGGGGACGCGGCCCTTGATGGCGGACAGGTGAGCCACAGGAGCCAGGTCCATGACCTCCTGCACGTTGCCCTCAGCCAGCATGGCAAAGCCGGTCTGGCGGCAGGCCATGACGTCGGAGTGGTCACCGAAGATGTTCAGAGACTGAGCAGCCACGGTACGGGCGGACACATGGAACACTGCGGGCAGCAGCTCGCCGGCGATCTTGTACATGTTGGGGATCATCAGCAGCAGGCCCTGGGAGGCGGTGTAGGTGGTGGTCAGAGCACCGGCGGCCAGAGAGCCGTGCACGGTACCGGCGGCGCCGGCCTCGGACTGCATCTCGATGACCTTCACGGTGGTGCCGAAGATGTTTTTCTGACCCTGGGCAGCCCACTGGTCCACATAGTCGGCCATGGGGCTGGACGGAGTAATGGGGTAGATGCCGGCTACTTCGGTAAAGGCGTAGCTGACATAGGCTGCCGCATTATTGCCGTCCATGGTTTTGAACTTTCTTGCCATAGAGTTCCCTACTTTCTTCCTTATTCAAATAGTTCTTCGGACAGTCCGCGTTCCCAGGCGCCAGACTGTTCCGAGGTTCTCTGCCCTATTTTACTGTCTCCCCGCCGGAATGCCAATGGCTGAATTAGTTATAACAATTATAACTAATTGCTTATAACTTGACAGAACCGGACCGTTCCTGGGCAGCCGGGAGCGGTTTGTGTGTTTCGACGGGAAATAGTTTATCACTTTTTCGCCCTTTTGTAAATTCATCCACCCGGATTTTTCCTTGTTTTTCTCACAAAGATACCAGTTCGTATTGCAATATTTCTTGCAAAAGCTTACAATAGGCAAAAAGGAACCCTGCTTTTTGTGGGATATTCTCCTCTATTTTCCGCCTTCTTTTTCTAATTTTTCCTTGTGCTGGAGGAATTTGCTATGGTTTATCATGTACATTCTCTCGGCTTGCATGGTATTTCCGGTTATCCGGTCTCGGTGGAGTGTGATCTATCCAGCGGACTGCCCGCCTTCACCATTGTGGGGCTGCCGGATGCGGCGGTAAACGAGGCCCGGGAGCGGGTGCGCGCCGCCATCAAAAACTGCGGCTTCTCCTTTCCGGTCAGCCGTATCACCGTAAACCTGGCTCCAGCCCATGTGAAGAAGATCGGCACCCTCTATGACCTGCCCATTCTGGTGGGGCTGCTGGCAGCGGCAGGGCAGCTGAAGCTCAAGGCCGACCGCTGCGCCTTTCTGGGGGAACTGTCCCTCTCCGGCAAGCTGCGCCCCTGCGTGGGCATGCTGCCCATGGCCCTGCGGGCCAAGGCGGAAGGCATGGAGGCCCTCTTTGTCCCCAGCGCCAACGCCGCCGAGGCTACCCTGGCCGACGGTCCCGCCGTCTACCCGGTGGACCACGTGATGGATCTGGTGCGCCACTTTACCGGCGAGGCTCCCATCTCTCCCGCTCCCCCCTGGTCCGGAGAGGCCGCCCCGGAGCCCGGTCCCGACTTCTCCGAGGTAAAGGGCCAGGAGTCTGCCAAACGGGCCCTGGAGATTGCCGCGGCGGGCGGACACAATATTTTAATGGTAGGCCCGCCGGGGTCCGGCAAGTCCATGCTGGCCAAGCGCCTGCCCTCCATTCTCCCCGACCTCACCCAGGAGGAGGCCATGGAGGTCACTCAGATCCACTCGGTGCTGGGCCTCACCGACGCCAAGCACCCCCTTATCACCCGCCGTCCCTTCCGCTCCCCTCACCACAGTGTCTCCGCTGCCGCCATGGCCGGCGGCGGCTCCAATCCCAAGCCGGGGGAGATCTCCCTGGCCCACCACGGGGTGCTGTTCCTGGACGAGCTGCCGGAATTTCAAAAGGACGTGCTGGAGGTGCTGCGCCAGCCTCTGGAGGACGGACAGGTGCAGATCTCCCGGGCCTCCGGCTCGGTGGTCTACCCCAGCCAATTCATGCTGGTGTGCGCCATGAATCCCTGCAAGTGCGGCTGGTACGGCCACCCCTCGGGCCGCTGTCACTGTTCCGAGGCAGAGGTGCAGCGCTACCTCTCCCGGCTCTCCGGCCCCCTGCTGGACCGCATCGACCTGTTTGTAGAGGTGTCCGCCCTGGAGTTTGACGAGCTCTCCCGCCGCGCCCCCGCCGAGTCCTCCGCCGCCATCAAGGAGCGGGTGGACGCAGCCCGGGCCATTCAGAACCGCCGGGATACCAGCAACGCCCACCTGGCTCAGCCCCGGTTGGAGGAATACTGCGCCCTGGACGAGGCCTGCCAGAAGATCATGCGGGGCGCCTTTGAACGCATGGGCCTCACCGCCCGCAGCTACGACCGCATCCGCCGGGTGGCCCGGACCATCGCCGACCTGGACGGCAGCACGGTCATCCAGCCCCAGCACCTGGCTGAAGCGCTGCAATACCGGCCGCCCGCTTATCTCCGGCGCTGAACCGGCCAAAATACTGGACAGAAGCGCTTCTTTTTATTATAATGTTTGATTACCGATCATCGGAAAGGAACAAACGAATATGAATGAAATGATTCTGCTCAAGCTGGGGGAGCTGGTCCTCAAGGGCCTGAACCGCCGCAGTTTTGAGGATAAACTCCAGGCCAACATCCACCGCCGCCTCCACCCCTACGGACAGTTCCGGGTGTACACCCGCCAGTCTACCACCTATGTGGAGCCCAAGGACGATACCTGCGATATGGAGGGCGCCTACGAGGCCCTGACCAAGGTGTTCGGCATTGTGGGCATCTCTCTGGCCCGCCCCTGCGACAAGGACAAGGACGCCATCCTGGCCTGCGCCAAGGAGTTTCTGGATGACCAGCTCCGCTCTGCCCGCACCTTTAAAGTGGAGACCAAGCGGGCCGACAAAACCTTTCCCATGACTTCCATCCAGGTCAGCCAGTATGTGGGCGGGGAGCTGGATGAGCTCTACCCCAATCTTCAGGTGGATGTCCACCACCCGGAACTCACCGTCTACGTGGAGATCCGGGACTACGCCGCCTATGTCCACGCCCAGCCTCAGCCCGGCGCCGGCGGCCTGCCCGTGGGCATCAACGGCCGCGCCGTCTCTCTGCTCTCCGGCGGCATTGACTCCCCGGTGGCCAGCTGGATGATTGCCAAGCGGGGCGTGGCCCTGGAGATGGTCCACTTCTTCTCCTACCCCTATACCTCCCCCGAGGCAAAAGAGAAGGTGCTGGAGCTGGCCAAGCTCCTCACTCCCTACACCGGGCGGCTCACCGTCCACGTGGTCCCCTTCACCGCCATCCAGGAGGAACTGCGCCGCTCCTGCCCGGAGGAGCTCTTCACCGTCATCATGCGCCGCTTCATGATGCGCATCGCCCAGGCGGTAGCCAAGCGGTGCGGCGCCAAGGCCCTGGTCACCGGCGAGTGTCTGGGCCAGGTGGCCAGCCAGACCATGGACGCCATGATGGTCACCGGCTCGGTGGTGGATCTGCCCATCCTGCGTCCCTGCGTGGGCATGGACAAGGAGGAGATCGTCCAGATCGCCCGGAAGATCGGCACCTTTGAGACCTCCATCCTCCCCTATGAGGACTGCTGCACCGTCTTTACCCCCCGCCATCCCCGCCTGCGCCCCATGCCCGGCGAGGTGGCCGAGGCGGAAAAGAACCTGGACGTGGACGCCATGGTCCAGGCGGCGGTGGACGGCATTGAGCGGGTCCAGGTCAATCTGTAAGGGAGGAATCAAGGATGTCTCATACCGTTGAAATTCTGTCGGTGGGCACCGAGCTTCTCCTGGGCAACATCGCCAACACCGATGCCCAGATGCTCTCCCAGGGATTAAGTGCTCTGGGACTCAACGTATACTGGCACACGGTGGTGGGAGACAACCCCCAGCGGGCCAAGGAGGCGGTGGAGCTGGCCCGGAAGCGGGCGGACATCATTATCACCACCGGCGGCCTGGGTCCCACTTGTGACGACCTGACCAAAAACGTACTGGCCGAGGCCTTTGGGAAGAAGCTGGTGTGTGACCAGGACTCTCTGGAGCGGATCAAGGCCTACGGCAAGGCCACCGGCCGCCCCCTGACGGAAAATAACTTCCAGCAGGCCATGGTGCCGGAAGGCTGCACCGTCCTGCAAAACGACTGGGGCTCCGCCCCGGGCTGTGCCTTCGAGGCCGGCGGCGTCCACGTCATCATGCTTCCCGGTCCTCCCAGCGAGTGTACCCCCATGTTCCGCTACCGGGTGGTGCCCTACCTCCAGGCCCTCTCCGAGGGGGTCATTGCCTCCCACACCCTGAAGCTGTTCGGCATCGGAGAGTCGGCCATGGAGGCCCAGCTGCGGGATGAGATGAACGCCATGGCCAACCCCACTCTGGCCCCCTACGCCAAGGAGGGGGAGTGTGAGCTGCGTGTCACCGCCAAGGCTCCCACTATGGAGCAGGCCCAGGCTCTGCTGCTGCCCAAGGTGGAGGGGCTGAAAGCTCATTTCGGCGCCCTGGTGTACGGAGTGGACGTGCCCTCTCTGGAGTTCGTGGTGGAAAACCTGCTGCGGGAGAAGGGGCTGACCATCGGCACCGCCGAGAGCTGCACCGGCGGGCTCATGGCCAAGCGTCTCACGGATGTGTCCGGCGCCTCCCAGGTCTTCAAGGGCGGCATCGTCTCCTACACCAATGAGGTGAAGCACAATGTGCTGGGCGTCCCCCAGGAGCTGCTGGACCAGTATGGAGCGGTGTCCACTCCGGTGGCCAAAGCCATGGCGGAGGGAGCCCGGCGGGCTCTTGGGTGCGACATCGCCCTGTCCTCCACCGGTGTGGCCGGTCCCGACAAGGACGACCGGGGCAACGAGGTGGGCACCATGTTCGTGGCCATCGCCACTCCGGAGGGCACCCACGTGCGGGATCTTCATCTGGGCAGCCGCCCGGTGCGGGCGCGGCTGCGCACCCAGACCGCTCACCATGCCTTTGATCTGGCCCGGCGGTATTTAAGCAGCCTTCCCATGGAAGACTAAAAGCGGGCGGCCTGCGCCGCCCGCTTTTTATTTCAGCTTCCAAGACAGCCAGCCTGCCAGCGCCAGCTGGAGCACCAGCAGAGCAGGCAGACCGTAGCGGAAATACCAGTGCTTGGTCTTGTGGTGAAAGACCCGCATGCCAAGGATCGCTCCCACCGTTCCTCCCAACAGAGGCGGCAGGAATAGGCTTTTTTCGGAAATACGCCACTGATCCCGTTTGGCTCTTCTCTTGTCCACACCCATCAGCGCAAAGCCCACTGCGTTGATGAACAGCAGGTACAGGCCCAATATCTGCATGATTTCCTTCATACATCGGATCTCCTTCCGGGAGTTTTGGCCATTGTACCCGAATTTTATACAAAAAACAACCCCGCGCCACAGCGGGAGGAAGAGGAATTTCATGCTTCATCTCTACTGCGGAAACGGAAAAGGAAAGACCACCGCCGCCATGGGCCTGGCCCTGCGGGCGGCCGGTCGGGGCAAACAGGTCGTCATCGCCCAGTTTCTCAAAGGGGCGGACAGCGGCGAGCGTCTGGCTCTCTCCCAGCTGCCCCAGGTCGCCCTGCTGCCGGTACCGGACACCGTGAAGTTTTCCTTCCGCATGACGCCGGAGGAACGTAAGGCGGAAGCTCAGCGCTATCAGCAGCTGCTGGAGCTCATCCGTCAGCAGGCCCAGGATTGCTTCCTCCTGGTGCTGGATGAGGCCTGCGCGGCGGTCAATACCGGCCTTTTGCCCTTACAGGACCTGCTCTCCTGCCTGGACGGCCTGGACTGCGAGGTAGTGCTCACCGGCCGGGACCCGGCCCAGGAGCTGGTAGATCGGGCGGACTACATCACCTCCATGGAGGCGGTGCGTCACCCGTTTACTCAAGGTGTAACGGCCCGGGAAGGGATCGAGTTTTAACAAGCCGGCTGTAAACATTCCCCTCCTTCCGGTCTTGTCCGTTTCTTCCCACACATGACCCGATACTTTCTTTTTTATCAGACGCCTAAACCAGGCGTCTTTCTTTTTTTGATCCCATTCTTTTCCTTTTTGTAGATTTTCTTCATCCCTAAGGTGTCTCTTAAACAGAATGGTGAATTATTTTCTTTGCGCTGTATAAAAACCGTGAAAAATATCCAAGAAGCGGTTGCAATATTTCTTTCAAATAGGTATAATATTTCCGCGGTATTTTCGTCGTCTCCCGAAAGGCGGCGATACCATCGGTATGAGCGGCACTGGCGCGCACGGCGTTCGGCTATCCCACGTGAAAAGGGGACAGGCTTTCGCGCACCCGCGCCGTCATCACAGAAAGGAATGAAGTAAATGGCAAACAAGTTTGTGTACCTCTTCTCCGAGGGCAATGGCTCCATGCGGGAGCTGCTGGGCGGCAAGGGCGCCAACCTGGCTGAGATGACCAACCTGGGCATGCCTGTGCCCCAGGGCTTCACCATCACCACCGAGGCCTGCACCCAGTACTATGAGGACGGCGAGAAGATCAACGACGAGAT